>CAMWYV010000121.1 GCA_947178565.1 uncultured Porphyromonadaceae bacterium
CCAGAGTCGCTTCGCTGACTACCGTTAAGTTGCAGCAGCCGGTAGTGAACGATATTTCAAATAACACAATTCAAGTTAGATATAGTGTAAGCGCACCTCGAAAGAGGTGCGCTTTTTCATTTATGCAAAAATTATTACCTTAGCAGAAAAATAAGATATATGGAACAGAAAAAACTTTTTCTGCTTGACGCATATGCCCTCATATACCGCGCTTACTACGCGATGATCCGTTCGCCGAGGATTACCACGAAGGGAGTTAACACTTCGGCGATTTTCGGTTTTTGCAATACCCTCGATGAGGTGCTCCGCAAGGAGAACCCTACTCACATAGCGGTTTGCTTCGACCCGACGGGCAAGACTTTCCGTCATGAGGCATACGGGGAGTACAAGGCGCAGCGCGATAAGCAACCGGAGGATATAACCGCCTCTGTGCCATATATCAAGCGTATTCTTGCGGCATATAATATCCCGTCGATAGAAGTGGATGGCTATGAGGCTGATGATGTAATCGGCACTCTGTCGCGTCTCGCCGAGAAAGAAGGATTCATAACCTATATGATGACTCCGGACAAGGATTATGGTCAGCTCGTGACCGACAAGGTGTTCATGTATCGCCCGTCGCTGCGCGGAGAGGGTTTTGAAATACGCGGTCCCAAAGAGGTCTGCGCCAAGTATCTGATAGATGATCCTAAGCAGGTTATAGATATGCTCGCGCTCGAGGGTGATGCGAGCGACAATATTCCGGGCTGTCCGGGAGTAGGCGAAAAGACCGCCGCCAAGCTGATCAGCGCCTGGGGGAGTGTGGAGAATCTGCTGAGTCATACTCAGGATGTGAAGGGTGCGCTTCGCCAGAAAATCGAGGAGAATTCCGAAAATATCCGGTTCTCGAAATTTCTTGCCACTATAAAAACGGATGTGCCGATCGGTGACATTACTCCCGACTCGCTGAAACGCAAGAGCCTGAATGTTGACGCTCTTATCGAAATATATCGCGAACTTGAATTCCGCACTTTCCTCAACCGTCTCGGAGCGTCACAGACACCTGCCTCACTCCAGATTCCTGCCGAAGGAGAAATTGGGAACCTGTTTGATCTGACGCATGATGAGGCTCCTAAAGGGTCACTGAAATCCGGCAGTTATGATTACCAGCTTATAACCAGTCCTGCCGAGGCTGCCGAAGCTGTAAAATCGCTTCTGGTGGAAAAGAGGATTGCCATAGCTGTAAACGCTACGGGAGAATTTGCGATGACCGCGAGAGTAAACGGCATAGCATTGAGCGCAGCCGAAGGAAAAGCGGTGTATATCGCGCTACCGGACGAAAGAAAGGAGAGAGCCGAGATGTCCGTGGCTTTGCAGCCTCTGTTTGACAAAATTCCGCTCGTGATAAGCCACAATGTCAAGAGGGAACTTATCGCCCTGCGCAGAGAAAACATTTCTATCTCCGATAAATATTACGACACCTCCGTTGCCCACTATCTGATTGATCCGGAGATGAAGCATGAGCTCTCCTTCGTAGCTTCCAAATATCTTGACTATGCAGTGATAGAGCCGGAAACAGCTACGCCGAAATCAAAAGCAGCTCCACTATCGCGCGAGGACGCGGCAATTCGGTTCGGTGAGATCGCCGACATTACGCTGCGCCTGTATCCGATTCTCTCTAAGGTTATCCGGGAGCAGGATCTTGAGCCGCTTCTCACTTCCATAGAGATGCCGCTGGTGAGAGTTCTCGCCGATATGGAATGGACCGGTGTGAGAATAGATGTGAGAGAGCTTGGCGAACTGGAGCGCCGCTTCACGTCACGCCTGAATGAGATGGAGAGTAAGATTTTTGAACTTGCCGGTGGCACGTTCAATATCAGCTCACCGATGCAGGTGGGGGAGGTGCTTTTCGAGAGGATGAAAATTGACAGCAACGCAAAACGCACCAAAAAAGGAGGCTATTCTACAACAGAAGAGATTCTTGAGAAGTTACGTCCTGCAAATCCGATTGTAGATCTGATTCTGCAGCATAGAGCGCTGAAAAAATTGGTAACCACATACGTCAAGGCTCTCCCGGCAATGGTGAATCCGGCTACCGGCAAGATACATACGTCATTCAACCAGACCGTCACCGCTACCGGGCGCATCTCCTCCACCAACCCCAATCTCCAGAATATCCCGATCCGCTCGGATGACGGCAGGGAGATAAGAAGGGCGTTTGTAGCCGATCCCGGAGATCTGCTCATGAGTGCCGACTATTCACAGATTGAGCTGAGGCTGATGGCGGTGATGAGCGGTGACAAGGATATGATAGATGCATTTTTGTCCGGCGAGGATATTCACCGTGCCACAGCAGCCAAGATATATCATGAGTCACTGCAGGATGTAACAGATACCCAGCGCCGCAATGCCAAGACCGCCAATTTCGGTATAATCTACGGAATTTCGGCATTCGGACTGTCGGAGCGTCTGGGAATTCCGCGCGGCGAAGCCAAGACTCTGATAGACGGCTATTTCCGCACCTATCCCGGAGTAAAGGAATATATGGATCGAAGTGTGGAGCAGGCGAAAAAGCAGGGGTATGTCACTACCGTGAAAGGTCGTAAGCGAATACTTCCGGATATCAACAGCCGTAGCGCGGTAGTGAGAGGCTACGCGGAACGAAACGCCATCAATGCGCCGCTACAGGGCTCGGCGGCTGATATAATAAAGCTCGCTATGGTTGAGATTGACCGCCATATAGCCGCAGCGGGACTTGAGTCAAGAATGATTCTGCAGGTGCATGATGAACTGGTGTTCAATGTTAAACCTCACGAACTGCCGGAGCTACAGAAGATAGTTATAAAAGATATGGAGGGGGCTTTTTCGGCAGCTGTTCCCCTCACTGTGTCAAGTGGTACAGGTACAAACTGGCTTGAAGCTCACTGATGGGAAAGCCGGTTGACATAGCGATTATCGGAGCGGGAAACAGAGGCTGCAAATATCTGCACCTCCTCGCCGGAATGCCCGACAAGGTGACTGTTGCGGCGATTGTGGAACCGGACGCACGCAGAGCGGCACATGCAGCTACTATTCTCCGCAATGCAGGATTGCCCGAGCCGGTGGTATTCGCGGACTGCGAAGATATGCTGTCGGACTGCAGTCCAACAGCGGCGATTATAGCCACTCCCGAGCGCGGGCACTACTCTCAGGCAATGCAGCTTTTAGACAAGCGCGTGAATATATTGATTGAGAAGCCTGTAGCTACCACTATAGAAGAGTGCGAAGCAATCGCGGAAAAGGCAAAAGAGGCGGGAGTTGTTGCAGGTGTGTGTCATGTTCTCCGCTATCATCCATATTTTTCGGAGCTGATACGCATAGCTACTGATGGCTCACTCGGAGAGGTGGTGAGCGTGTCGCATAGACTCGGTGTTGGCATAGACCGTGCTTGTCACACATTTGTACGCGGGCCGTGGGGTATTCCACGCCTCACCTCTTCCATGATTCTGTCAAAGGGCTGTCATGACCTTGATCTTGTCACTGCCATAACGGGGAGTCGCGCAGAGAAGGTGTATAGCGTTGGAGGAAAGCATTTTTTCACCGGAGAGAAACGACCGGCAGGGGCTGCTGCCCGTTGTATCAACTGCACTGCAGAGAAAGATTGCCGTTTTTCGGCTGTTGACCTTTACAGGCGCAGAAAAGAGTGGATAGGCGGTTTTATTCCTGCCGACAGCGGAACTGTAGCGGAAGAAATTGAAAGGCAATTACGCGAGGGTAACTACGGCAGATGCGTGTTTGCCTGCGAAAATGAAGCGGTTGATCGCCAAATTGTTACAGTAGCTTTTGAAAATGGAGCAGTTGCTACGGTTACAATGAATCTCTTTACGGCTGAAGACAGTCGCGATACACATATATGCCTTACCGGTGGAGAGATTCACGGCAATGGCAGGCGTATAAAGATTTTTCCATTAAGAGGAGAGAAAACTGTCATAGACTTCAGCGATCAGGCTGAAGCTCCCTATCACGCCGGTGCAGACAAGGCTGTGCTTGAGGATTTTATAAAAGCCATAACCACTCCAGGCTACAAGATGCTTGCTACAATAGATGAGGTAATGGAGAGTCACAGGATATGTATGCTGGCAACGGTGTAGAAATCACCAGTCATCAAAGTCATCTCCGCTGAAGTCACCTATTCCGATATCATCGAAATGGCTGTCAAAGCCATAATCGTGGTTGAAATCATCAAGGTCATCGCAGTGTGAACTATAGTTACCGTACGTGGAGCGATGAGAATGGGAACAATCGCAATGGGTGCTATCTGAAGTGCCGTTTAAGGAGTTCCAGATCCATCGGAAGAGAATAATATCTCCTATTGTTTTCCAGAATGCCATATATGTCGGTCGTTTTTTTAAGTTTTGACTATGAACCGTTCGCTTGAGGGATTGTAGGTGAGGGTTGACCGGTCGAAATAGCGATTGAGCGCTCCGCTATCGCCGAGGGCTGAAGGAGTGCCGATGGTAAACCCTTTGTCGCGGTCAAGCATCCAGACTTTGTCCGATATTTGCAGAGCGATATCGAGGTCATGGGTTGACTGAAATATAACTTTATTCTTTGCCCGTGCAAGAGAAGCAAGCAGGCTCATCAGGTCGGCTTTGCTTGGATAGTCAAGAAAAGCCGAGGGTTCGTCAAGTATAATAATCGGAGTGGACTGGGCGAGTGCTTTTGCTATCATTGTTTTCTGCCTCTCGCCATCGCTTAGGGAGTCCAT
>CAMWYV010000122.1 GCA_947178565.1 uncultured Porphyromonadaceae bacterium
TGCCAATCGGCTCGGGTTCGGCTACGCGCGGCTGATAGAGGACGGCAATGCCTGGGTGCTCAGTCGCCTCTCTCTGCAGATGACCCGTTTTCCGCAGGTTGGCGAAAGCTATTCGCTCACAACCTGGATCGAGAGCTTCAACCGCCACTTCTCCGAGAGAAATTTCGAGATAAAGACCGGCGCAGGAGAGATTCTGGGCTATGCGCGCACTGTCTGGGTGGCGATCAATATAGCAACCCGCCGTCCCGCCGATCTGACCGCTCTCACCGGTTTGCGCGATTCGGTATCCGACCGTCCGTGTCCTATCCCTGCGCAGGGCAAGACGAGAGTGCCGGAGGCTTTTGACAGTGAGGTGTCATATACGGTGTTGGTGAGCGATATCGACTCAAACCGTCATCTCACTACCGCGCGCTATGTTGAGCTTGTGGTGAATACCCTGCCGCTGGAGGTGTATGACCGCTGTCTTGTGTCGGCATTTGAAATTTCGTTTATGCGCGAGTGCAAATTCGGCGAAACGCTCACCGTTTCATCGGTGCGCGACGGCAGCACGGTTGTAGCCGTCATTTCCGATCCCGAAGGCAATGCCTGCTGCATCTCTAAGCTCGTTTTGGCTGAAAGAATCGCCGGGGAGAATGCGAAATGATAAGAAAATCTTCTGTACGGCTGCATTTTTCTCGCAAAATAGTATATATTTGCAACAATATAACACAAAAATACCCCGAATATGGCAAAATTGAATTTTGGCGGAGTTGAAGAGACTGTTATCACCCGCGAAGAATTTCCCCTTGAAAAAGCAAGAGAAGTACTGAAGGATGAAACCATCGCCGTTATCGGCTACGGTGTGCAGGGTCCAGGTCAGAGCATGAACCTGCGCGACAACGGATTTAATGTGATTGTCGGTCAGCGTCCCGGCAAGACATACGATAAGGCGGTTGCCGACGGCTGGGTGCCCGGCGAGACTCTTTTCGGTATCGAAGAGGCGTGTGATAAAGCCACTATCGTGATGTGTCTTCTCAGCGATGCCGCCGTGATGTCGGTGTGGGATACAATCAAGAAATATCTCACCGCCGGCAAGGCTCTGTATTTCTCCCACGGGTTCGCAATCACATGGAGCGACCGCACAGGTGTTGTTCCCCCGGAAGATATAGACGTTATCATGGTGGCGCCCAAGGGATCAGGCACATCGCTGCGCACGATGTTCCTCGAAGGTCGCGGACTCAACTCCAGCTTCGCGATTTATCGGGACTATACCGGTCGTGCAGTGGAGCGCACTATCGCGCTCGGCATCGGCATCGGCTCCGGCTATCTGTTTGAAACCACTTTCCAGAGAGAGGCTACCTCAGACCTTACCGGTGAGCGCGGCTCGCTCATGGGAGCCATTCAGGGACTTCTTCTCGCGCAGTATGAGGTGCTCCGTGAAAACGGACACACTCCCTCCGAGGCATTCAATGAAACCGTTGAGGAACTCACACAGTCGCTCATGCCCCTTTTCGCGGCAAAAGGTATGGACTGGATGTATGCAAACTGCTCCACTACCGCCCAGAGAGGTGCGCTTGACTGGATGGGGCCGTTCCACGATGCCATCAAGCCCGTGGTGGAGAAACTATATGCAAGTGTGAAATGCGGCAATGAGGCGCAGATCTCCATTGACTCCAATTCGCAGCCCGACTATCGCGAGAAACTTGAAAAAGAGCTTCGCGAGCTCCGCGAGAGCGAAATGTGGCAGACCGCAGTGACCGTGCGCAAACTCCGCCCCGAAAACAATTGATACCACTATTCAAAATACAAAGGAGGGTGTGCCTGACGGCATACCCTCTTTATTATATATCGGAAAGAAACGGCAATTCACTCTTCTGATGAAGGAGCATCCGCTTTCACCAATACCGCGGCGAGACCTTCGCTGAATTCCTTTCCCTGAAAATACCGCGGAGGTATTACCTGCTCGCCGGCATTGTTGATGTAGCCGCACTTTTTTCTTACCCACACTACTGCCAGCCCATCATGGTACGTGGTTTCAAAAACATTATCAACCGACGCTTTTACCGGCTTGTCAACTTCCATATCCTCGCGGTTGATATACATCCACCTGCCATTGTCGAACACTTTTGCCACGCCGTCCTCGAAACTGCCGCCAGCCTCATACTTCGGCTCTATGACAAACTCGCCGGAGCGGTCGATGTAGCCATATCTACCCTCGGTCATCACCAAAGCCAGCCCGTCGCTGAATCCGGAGGCATTATCAAACTTAGGCTCTATGACATAATTTCCCGTCTTATCTATAAACCCGTATTTGTCATTCTCCATAACTAAAGCTATACCGTCGCGAAAACTTTCGGCAAGTTGAAATCTTAGCGGTATCGCATACTCGCCCGATTTATCTATATACCCTCGAAGCCACTCGACCTTCACGACCGCAAGCCCCTCGCTGAAATCGGCTGCGCTGTCAAAAGCGGGCTTGATTACGATTTGTCCGGAGGTATCTATATACCCCCACTTCTTTACTATCTCATTCCTCATATTCAAACATTAAAAACACTGCTGCGTATATCGGTTGCTCCGCAGAAACGGCTGAAGAGGTCGGTGAAGAGCTGAAGCACCTTGTCCGCATCGATCTCCCTGTCGAAAAGATGCACTGTCACAAGTATGCGTTTGGTCGGTAACTCTATGCAGGTGCGCACATTGTCGCTCGTTGGAGTGCCGAAACCACCCTTGCGGTCACGGAATACGGGCAATCCGGCTATATTCAGTTCCCCTCTGCCGATACCTTCGTATGGCTCACCCTCCTTGCCAATTTCGAGGGTAATCACGTCGCCGTCGATTTTGTCGGCGTCAAAGCATCCGACCGCGCATCCCGACCTGAGCGACAGGATGTTTCCGGCATCGACAAGTGAATTGACGTTATACAGCCCCAGTCCACGCACAATTCTGCGCATCATCTGTTCCTGCGACGGGCGGTATCGGTTGGGATCCTTGCCGCACGCCTTGTATGCGGCGCGGGTTGCGGCGATTGCCGGTATTTTGTTTATATCCTCCACCTTATATTTCCGCCCGATATCACGGGCGAGAGCGTCAAGCTCCGCTTTCAGCGCCTCGCCGGTGTCGCTGTTCGTCACATCCGCCTCGATCAGCAGAGTGCGGTAGTCCGGCTGCCGGTCTGCGAAATCCTTGTCAAATGTCACTTTCACTCTTGTATCCATCTTCAATTATTTATTCGCGTGAGAATAAAGTTCCGTCACTGCTGAAACAATCGCGGCAGCCGTTAGTTTAGAGGTATCGAAAACAGCCGCGTAATTCCGGCTGTCACCCCAGGTCTGCCCGGTGTAGTATGCATAGTGGTCACGGCGCACGGCATTGGTCTTTGCCACTGCCTCCGCCGCTCTGTCTGCCGCTATGCCGTAATATGCGGCGGCTCTCTCCGCTTTATATCCGGCGCTTGCGTGCAGAAAAATATGGATGCAGCCGGGATTGTCGCGGAGAACAAAATCAGAGCACCGTCCTACTATCACACACGGTCCTTCGGCTGCGAGACGGCGTATGACCCTGCTCTGTGCCACAAAAAGAGCATCCTTTTTAGATATCGACTTCTCGACCGGAACCGAGTAATCGTGCATAATCATCTCATACAGCAGCGAATGGGGCAGTTTCTGGTCATATTCGCGTACTGTCTGTTCGCTTAGCCCCGATTCCTCAGCCACCATCTCCATCATACTGTTGTCATAGAAAGGGATACCTAACTTCCTGGCTATCATCTCGCCGATTTCGTGACCCCCGCTGCCGTATTCGCGACCTATGGTGATGACAGTATGGGCGCTCTGCGCGGTCGCTTTCTCCTCCATATATTGTGATGAAGGCGCCGTTTCCCAGCGGTCGATAAACCTCAGGCGCGGACGCAGGAACCTGACGACAGGTCCGGTGCATACAGCCACAATCACGGTGCCCTCTCTCACACCGTCGATCCGTCCCGCGAAAATCCACGAGCATCCCACCGCTATAAGAAGCAATGTCACGTCAAACATTATCTTCATCGTGCCAAACTCCTTCTTGAGCTTGCGTGAAGCTATATGCAGAACATATTCGCCCGAATTCATGCACACGTCGGCAACTACCTCAAGCGCGATACCCACACCCATTATGCAGCATCCGGCTATGCACGAAAGCAGCTGCATATAATACACCTCCGGATGCCAGCCCGAGAGAATAGCCATAGTCACGTCGATAAACACTCCGAAGAGCAGCGACACCGGAATCTGCATAAGCAGCTCCACCTTGTTCTCCCTGATGCCGCTCTTGCCGAGCATTATCAGCTGAGCCGCGATAAGGATAGCGTTGAGAATAATTATATATGTGCCCATTGACAGAGCGGTGTTGAGGCTCCATACATACGGCACGCTCGAAATCGGGGAAGTGCCCGTGAGCGAGCGCGTTACAAGGCTCACGCCGAAAGACATTATGAAGAGAGAAAAGAAAAACACAACATACCGGCGCAACATCTCCTGCCGGCTGCGAACATACATACCCATAGCTTATCTTTTTTACCGCTGCAAAGGTAGTGAAATTTAAGGTCCGGAAAGTCCTTAAGGTCGTTAAAGACCCTAAACACCTTATCCCGGCGGACATGATGAATCATGTCCCTACTGATTATCAGTTAAATATTATTTAAATGAGTTTAGTAATGCAATAATATTTATAATTTTGCGCTATGTGTATGCAATACACTTATACAGG
>CAMWYV010000123.1 GCA_947178565.1 uncultured Porphyromonadaceae bacterium
AACAAAACCTGCGAATTCTCACAATTTGTCAGCATTAAGCTGCTTTTAAACGCAATATTCTGTTAAATAATATTAATGTAGCACATTTTCTTATTTGATTGCTTGCATCATTTGATTACCGGCTGTAATTTTGCACCGTGTTTTTCATGGTATTAGATTTAAGGTTAACAAAAGATTGATTGTCGGGATGACAATCAATTTTTTTTGTACCTTTCCCAATTTGAATTAATTTGTTTTTTATTGCTTGTGCAAGTATTTCGCACCATCACTCCCATATATTTGCACCGGGGTTATTAAAACCTGTAGGTGTATCATCAATAAAAAACAAAATGGAAATTATTCTTATCATCATTCTACTCTTAGCGTGGTTACCTCAGGCTCTGAAGGACGGGAACCCTAAATAACACCTTTTTATCATCTCCACCACAAACCGATAAACATTACGGAACAAAAAAGCGGAAAAGGCGGGTCTCACGACTCGCCTTTCCCTAATTATTTTTCAGTATGAAATATATTACCGCTGAGCGGTAATGAGTTTAGTCTCGATTATTATTACGGACGTGTTGCAGCCCATCCGGGAGTCTGCACGATACCGTATCCCGCATTGATTTCGCTCTGAGGTATCGGGAAGATGATATCAGACATATTTGCATCCTCTATCTCATATTCGATAGCAGGCGCATCATAAGCATACAGGTTGGCTGTTTTACCCCAACGACGCAGATCCCACAGACGGTGACCTTCCTGGAAAAGCTCACGTGCACGCTCATCCTTGATAAAGTCCATGATCGCAGCCTTGCCGGAGGGAAGATCCGCTACCGATGTGATCGCGTTGTCACGCATCGCCACTGTCAAGAGAGCATCCTTTGCATCCGTTTCATTGTTAAGCTGAATATTAGCCTCAGCCTGAATGAGGAACATTTCCGGAGCATTGATAAGGTAGTTTGTCTGACAGGCAGGATTTCCGCCCTCTACAGCGTTAAATGAACCCTGACCGAATTTACCGCCACCATACCAGGGTACCGTTGCGCCATAATCGTCATAAGAAGTGCCGTCCTCATCCGTCCAATACATTATTGATGTGCGGACATCCTCATCACCGTAGAGTGAAATCAGATAGGGTGAAGGACCATAGCAGTAAGTTGTGTACAATGTACCGCATGAATTGGCGCTCCAGTTTGTTTTGGTGTCAAGGGCAAGGTAGAAAAGCGACTCCTTGTTTGACCAGGTGGTAGCATAGAGATTCTCGTATGCGGACGCGGTGGTGGCAAGCTCTGTAATACCTGCAAGATCAAGTGCTTCGGTGGCAGCATCAAGCGCTCCTTCATAGTCCTCGAGATAGAGTTTCACACGAGCCATAAGACCATAGACAGACGCGGGAGTGAACACTTCACCTGAGCGGCTATACTGATCTGCGGCATTGAAAGCTGCAATCGATGCATTGAGGTCATTCAGAATCTGGGTATAGCACTCCCCTACCGATGAACGCTTTACTGCCTGGAATTCAGGCACGGGAGTATCAACGATAGCGACACCGAGCTCGTTTGAGAAGTCCTGACCGTTCACCTTAACCTGATGTCCGAAAGTATTGGTAAGAACGAACATCGCATAGGCACGTAGCGCGTATGCTTCCGCCTTGTACCGGTAAAGGTCACTTTCATATTCGGGGAAAGAGGGCATCAGCTCATCTGCTCTCTGAATAACACGTGCGGCATTATCAATCACCTTATAACCATAAACCCAGATATACTGAAAACCGTAGTAGGTATCCAGATAATTGAATTCATATGATGCGTTCTGATGGTTATTATCTCCGTTCCAATAAATAATATCTGAAGATAGGTCACCGAGAGTTGTCGCATAGTTTCCGGCGAAATAATACTGGCTCAGACGGTAGTACGCGCCATTGAGAGCCACGCCTACACCATCCGGTGTGGCAAGAAGAGTCTCATTGTCTGTACCGTCGTAAATATCGGTATCAAGGAACTTGTCTCCGCATCCTGTTAATGAAACGGTGAGCATAAGTCCCGCCATTGCCTTGATAAATATATTTTTCATAAAACTTGTTTCTTGTAATTGTTTCTAAAAATTGAGTTTAGAATGTAACCTGTACACCACCTGTGAAGGTGAAAGTCGCAGGATACTGCCATGC
This sequence comes from uncultured Porphyromonadaceae bacterium, assembly GCA_947178565.1. Taxonomy (GTDB): domain Bacteria; phylum Bacteroidota; class Bacteroidia; order Bacteroidales; family Muribaculaceae; genus Paramuribaculum. The sequence continues at coordinate 2,153 of CAMWYV010000123.1, forward strand.
AATCACACCCTCAGAATATGTTTCGGGATTGTAGCCTACGAAATCAGATGCAGTCCAGGTGTGCACATTGTCAAAGGTTGTGTAGAAACGAACCTTGTCCATAAATGCCTTACGGGTGAGCTTGGCAGGAAGAGTGTATCCGAAAGTGATATTGCTCAGGCGCAGATAGCTACCGTTCATCAACCAGCGTGATGAATTTGCCATTGAATTATAGGGATCGCCATAAATATACTGAGGATATTTAGCATCGGGGGTTTCCGGAGTCCATGAATTGTCAGCAACAATCTGGAGAGGAGTGCGGAGTGACATACCCCAACCGGTGAATGAGTGACCGGTATCCATCACTTTGGAACCGAGGCGGTAGTTGAACTGCATCGAGAGATCAAAACCGTAAGCATTTGCGTTGAGACCGAACGCACCGAATACTTTAGGCTCAGCACTGCCTACATAGCGTTTTGCTGCAGATGTGAACTTGTCTGTTGTCTCATCACCCTCCGCATTGAGATAGTAGAGCGCTTTACCTGTCTCCTTGTCAACTCCGGCATATTCGGGCATATAGAATTGGTTATAAGGACGACCCTCCTCTACTATAGTATATGTACCCTCGATAGAGCCGTTGGCGAGTTTTACAACCTTATTCTTGTTCCATGTGATATTTGCGAAAACATTGACGGCAATATCATTATTATAGAATACCGCGCTGTTTGCACCGAACTCAACACCGGTATTACGCATCTTGCCGATATTCTGATATTTGCTGCTGATACCGGTTACATAAGAGAGCGGCACTGAGTAAAGCGCGTCATCGGTGTCATCATTGTAGAAGTCGAATGTAAATGTAGCACGGTTGAACAGCGAGAGGTCAAAGCCGACGTCAAACTTCTTTGAGGTCTCCCAGGTCAGATCAGGATTATTGAACTGCACGGGAACCATACCGGGAACACCGGCATAGTTGTAACCCGCCGCATAATATCCGCGTGAGGCGTAAACGGAAGGCAATGACTGGTTGCCGACAGTACCGTAGCTTATACGGAGCGCGAGATTGGTGAGAGCGCGGTTACCTTTAAGGAAATTCTCTTCAGTCACGCGCCACTTGCCGCCGACACTCCAGAAGTTACCCCAGCGGTTGTTGGCACCGAACACAGAGCTGCCGTCGCGACGGAAAGACGCCGAAAGGTAGTATCTGCCGGCATAACTGTAGTGGAAATCGCCGAAGTATGATGCCAGACGGCTGTCACTCCTGTAATAGCTGCTGTCGCCCCATGTACCGGCGGTAGCGAGGTCACGCATACCGAGATATGCAAGAGGGAAGTTTTCACCGGAGTAAAATTCATTCCAATAGGTGATGCGCTGCATTTCCTGACCTAAGAGGAAATCGACGGAATGGTCACCGAAGTTGTAATTCCAACCGAGAGTATTGGTCCATGTGAGAGTTGTAGTGCGGGCGTTATACTGCTGACCCAAACCGTTGTAATTCATACCCTGCGGGTTATAAACTGCACTCCAGTACTGGTACTGACGCTGATCCATGATGTTCACGCCGAAGTTGGTCTTAGCCCAGATGCCTTTGCCGAAATCGACACGCAGCCAGGGATTTGCCACAAGAGTCTGGTTATTGACGGTGTTGAGGTCACCAAGCTTGGGATCCATAACGGCAAGAGGATTATAGCTTTTAGGATTATAGATTCGGTCTGCACCCTCACCGATATATGGAGAATCCATCGGTGTCATAGTTGAAACAGCCGCCGTAAGCGGTGATGACATGGAACCACCGGTTGAAGCAGAGAAACTGTTGTTATCAGAATAGCTGTATGTGGAATTGATACCTACAGAGAGGAAACGGTATTTGGTATCGAGGTTGATACGTCCTGAATAACGCTTGTTGCTTGAACCGATCACCAGACCTTCAGCATCATTATATCCCAGGCTTACAAAATAGTTGGTTGTACCTACCGAACCGTTGAAAGCAAGGTTATAGTCTGCGTAATAACCCTTACGGGTAACCTCATCAACCCAGTTTACGTCAGTTTTACCATCCCATTTATAATAATTGTTTGCAAAGAAATCATAACACCAGTCATAAGGACGACCGATACGGGCAGAATATCCTTTTGCAAACATTTCAAGAGTAGTAGCCGCGTTGGCATATTTCATATTGTTGTTTGCAATTGCAGTGAATCCCTGACGGGTCTCGAATGTGACATTGAGTTTGCTCTGACCGCCTTTCTTGGTGGTGATGACGATGACACCGTTTGCAGCACGTGAACCGTAAATCGCGGTTGCCGCAGCATCCTTGAGCACTGTCACACTCTCGATATCAGCCGGATTGTATGCCGACATCGGGTCAAAATAGTTGTTATTTGAATACAGGTCATCATAATCTGAATTGACAGGGATACCGTCTATCACATAAAGAGGCTGTGATGAACTGCTGAGAGAGCCCATGCCACGAACATAAACAGAACCCCACTGACCGGGAGAACTTGTAGAGTTATTGTACTGGAAACCGGTTACCTGCTGTCTCTTAGACACAACTCCGAGCCCACGAGCCGTAGAGGA
>CAMWYV010000124.1 GCA_947178565.1 uncultured Porphyromonadaceae bacterium
CTCCCCACATCGTGGCAACCAACGGCAGCAATATAGTTCGCGGCGCCCACATCACACCGGAATACAAATCACTCTTCACCGGCTACAGCGCCACACGTCCCGGCACCCTCAAGGAGGACATCATGATCGAGCCTGACTCAGTGACAACACTCACCGTTGACAATGCCCGCCGCTTCGTGAAGCTCTCCGGTGTCGAGCTCAAGGGATTCACCATCGAGACAGAGGGCACCGACACCCAGGCTTCAACCCAGTGGACTCTCAAGACCGACAAGGGTGACGGCGATGAGATCCGTGTGAATCACACCATTCTCAAGCCGGAATTCGACTTCGACGAGGTTGACGACAACGCATACTACAATGTTACCGGTTTCGCCATGCTCGGCACAGACGGAGTGATCGAACTCTGGCCTACCATGGTAGAGCAGATCAACAACACTCTTCCCGTAGCGGCTACCGTGAAGGGCAACATCATCTCACAGATTCCCGGCACCGAGGATAATCCCGACGTATCCGCCGAGTTCTATCCCTACACGACTGTAAGCCTCGCTCCCACCGGACACGGCTCCGCTGTGATCTACTACTGGATTTCGGCAAACGACAAGGAGACTATTCCCGCCGATGCCGTGTGGAACGTTTACTCTCAGGAATTCGCAGTGACAAAGAGCTGCTACATCCACGCCAAGGCTATCCGCCCGGGATATGAGGAATCTGTCCACACCCACATCGACCTCACCCTCGCTCAGCCCGCACAGCCGGTTGACTTCTCCGTTGACCCGCAGGCAGGCAAGACAGTGGTGACAATGACCGCTGCCGCAGGCGCCAAGATTTTCTGGAGCACCGACAAGAAGACCTGGAACGAATACACCGCTCCGGTTCCCTTCACCAAGCAGACCACCGTGTATGCTTACGCCCAGGAAGGCAACAAGACCAGCGCGACAGTATCTATGTTCGTGATGATCCAGACCACCGGCGGCACCGCCGATGCTTCCAAGATGAGCGGCAAGCTGACCATCAGCCACCGTCTTGACGAGGAAAACGGCAAGTATCTGATTACCATCGCTCCCGAGGATGAATCTCTCGCCGAGGGTACATACACCATCCACTACACCACCGACGGCACAACTCCCACCGTGAACAGCACAGTTTATGACGGCGAGTTCGAGATGCCCAAGACCGGCGGAGTGGTACTCGCTATCCTCAAGGAGCAAGCCAAGGAATATCCCGGCGAAGTGGCTCACCTCAACATCAGCTACATTCCCACCGGAATAGACGGCATCGACTCTGACCGCGACGATTCAGACGCAGTTCGCGCCGAGGGTGACAGCATCATAGCTCCCGAAGGCAGCGAGGTGTATGACATCACCGGCCGCAGAGTGGCAACCACAGGTCTGCGCTCAGGCATCTACATCGTGAAAGTGCCCGGAGCAAAGGCTGTGAAAGTGAAAGTTGACTAAAGAATTTGATTTAATGACTGAATATTAGCTCTCTTTATATTTATTTTTAATTTGATGTAAGTCCGGGGTCGGAGAAGTGATTCTCCTGCCCCGGCGCTTTTTATATCCCAAAAGCAGAGGCTGCGCCCCAATCTGACGATTGTGCGCAGCCTCACGCTGTTTTAATGATAATTGTGTATGGTAAGCTTATTGTGTCTGAATCGAAGGTCTGACCTTGAAGGAGCTCCGTGCTTCCTGATCAGACGGAGAGGGAATCTCATCAGCCGATTCCACGACCACCAGGTTTTCCGTATAGTATCCCACGGCGGGCGAACAACCTTCTTCGGCGATAATCATCTTCATGGTGAGAAGATGCTTGCCGGGAGCGAAGGTGCCCGGCTCGAAGGTGACTCCGAATGGAGCCACATCGGTAGAGCCGATAATCCAGCCGTCGAGTCCATATACCACCGAGGTTATAGCGGCTTTCTTTCCTTCACGGACAGGAACCGCAGTCACGGAAGTGATTTCGAACTGTTGGTCCTGAACCACATAAAGCGTACCGTCCACCATCACCGCACCCGAGCAGGTGGTGTCAATGTCCACCAGCGGCAGGTCGGATTCATCGCTGCACGAGCTGAAGGCGAAGCCCAGCAGGGCAGACATAAGGAAAAGAATCTTTTTCATAATGGTTTCCGATATTTAATTGTTAATAATCAGTTTTTGAACACAAGACCGTTGTCACCGTCAACATCAATCACTATCGGACGCTCCTTGTCAACCTTCTGCGCCAGAATATCCTTGGAGAGCTGGTTGAGCACGAGGCGATGGATCGCTCTCTTGACGGGACGTGCACCGAATTCGGGATCATAGCCCTCTTCGGCAAGGTATCTGAGCGCCGCAGGAGTGACTTCGAGCACAACGCCGTTTCTTTCGAGCATCTTCCTGATACCGTTGATCTGAAGACCTACAATCTCTTCAATCTCTGCCTCATTGAGAGGAGTGAACATGATTGTCTCGTCAATACGGTTGAGGAACTCGGGACGGATAGTCTTCTTGAGCATCTCTATCACCTCGCCCTTGGTTTTCTCGATTGTCTCATCGCGGTTTTCGGGAGTCATAGCCGCAAAATTATCGCGGATCACATTCGAGCCCATGTTACTGGTCATGATGATGATGGTATTCTTGAAGTTCACCAGTCTGCCCTTGTTGTCGGTCAGACGTCCGTCGTCAAGCACCTGCAGGAGGATATTGAACACGTCGGGATGAGCTTTCTCTATCTCGTCGAACAGCACTACCGAGTAGGGTTTGCGGCGCACGGCTTCGGTGAGCTGACCGCCTTCGTCATAACCCACATATCCGGGAGGCGCTCCGACGAGCCTGCTCACGGTATGCTTCTCCTGATACTCGCTCATATCGATACGGGTCATCATATTCTCGTCATCGAAGAGGTATTCGGCGAGAGCCTTCGCAAGCTCGGTCTTACCTACACCGGTCGTGCCGAGGAATATGAACGAACCGATAGGACGGCGCGGGTCGTTAAGCCCCGCACGGCTGCGGCGCACTGCATCGGCGATAGCGCGGATAGCCTCTTCCTGACCTACAACCCTCGAATGCAGCTCCTCCTCGAGGTGCAGCAGCTTCTCTTTCTCGCTCTGCACCATCTTATTGACAGGAATACCGGTCCAGCGTGACACCACATCGGCAATATCCTCCGCATCCACCTCCTCCTTGATGAGAGCCTTTTCTCCCTGCATCATATTGAGCTGAGTCTGAATCTCCTGATTCTCGCGCTCCTTTTCCTGAACCTTCGAATAGCGAATCTCAGCAACCTTCGCATAATCGCCTTCACGCTCCGCTCTCTCCGCTTCAAAGTTGAGCTGCTCGATATCTATCTTATTCTGCTGAATGCGGTTGATGAGATCTTTCTCAGCCTTCCATTTGGCTGTGAACTCTTTCTCCTCCTCGCGCATTTCGGCAAGGTCTTTCTCTATTTCCTTGACTTTAGCATCATCGCCCTCACGCTTGATAGCCTCGCGCTCTATCTCCTTCTGGGCTATCCTGCGGGAAATCTCGTCAAGCGCCTGCGGCACCGAGTCAATTTCAAGACGGAGCTTCGAAGCCGCCTCATCCACAAGGTCGATAGCCTTGTCGGGGAGAACACGGTCGGTGATATATCTCTCGGAGAGCTGAACCGCCGCAATAATCGCCTCATCACGGATGCGCACCTTATGGTGGTTCTCATAGCGCTCCTTCAAACCGCGGAGAATCGCTATGGCACTCATCTCGTCAGGCTCGTTCACCATCACCTTCTGGAAACGGCGTTCAAGAGCCTTGTCTTTTTCAAAATATTTCTGATACTCGTCCAGAGTTGTGGCGCCGATACTTCTCAGCTCTCCGCGGGCGAGCGCAGGCTTGAGGATATTCGCTGCATCCATCGCGCCCTCACCCTTACCGGCTCCGACGAGAGTGTGAATCTCATCTATGAAAAGGATAATCTCGCCATCGCTCTGAGTGACCTCGTTTACAATAGCCTTGAGACGCTCCTCAAACTCACCTTTATATTTGGCACCTGCAACAAGCGCACCCATATCAAGGGAGTAAATCTGCTTGCTGCGTAGATTCTCAGGCACGTCACCGCGCACTATCCGTTGCGCGAGACCCTCTGCGATAGCGGTTTTACCGGTACCCGGCTCACCGATAAGCATGGGATTGTTCTTAGTGCGGCGGCTCAGAATCTGGAGCACACGGCGAATCTCGTCATCTCTGCCGATAACCGGATCGAGCTTGCCGGAGCGCGCTCTCTCATTAAGGTTGATAGCATACTTGCTGAGCGCGTTGTATGTTTCCTCCGCGCTCTGGTCGGTAGCTTTCTTGCCTTTTCTAAGCTCCTCGATCGCGCTTCTGAGCTCTTTCTCGCTCAAACCCGCATCCTTGAGAATGGTCGATGCCGATGAGCTGATTTCAAACAGTGCAAGAAGAATGGCTTCGAGAGTAACATACTCGTCGCCCTGCTTCTTGGCAATATCGATAGCCTTCTGCAGCACATCGTTTGACGTGCGGCTGAGATACGGCTCGCCACCCGATACCTTTGGCTGGGCGGCAATATCCTTGTCAACGGCGGCATCCACCATAGGCAGACTCGCCCCGGTCTTGGCAAAGATAAATTTCACCAGAGACTCTCCCTCAGACAGAAGCGCCTTGAGCAGATGCACCGGCTCGATAGCCTGGCTGCCGCTGTTCTTCGTGATTTCCACGGCTTTCTGAAT
>CAMWYV010000125.1 GCA_947178565.1 uncultured Porphyromonadaceae bacterium
GTTCTATCCCACATTCAGCGAAGGTGCGCTACCTTCACCCGACCTGACTTGGTATACCACCCGTCAGACCGACATAGGTCTTGACTTCGGTTTCCTCGGCAGCCGCCTTAACGGTTCAATCGACTATTTCTACTACTCGACCAAAGGATATCTCGTTGCTCCCACCGGTGAAAGCTATCTCAACAATATTATCGGTATCGCCATGCCCAAAGTGAAATCTGACAGCGAATACCGCCGTGCTGGTTGGGAATTCCAGCTCGGATGGCATGACATCGCAGGTGACTTCACCTATGACATTACCGCAAACTTCACCATGTACAATTCACTCTGGGCATGCATCGCTGACGAAGCTGAAGCTCAGAAAATGAATCCTTACACACGCCAGCAGGGTCGCAAACAGGACTACTACGGAAATATGTTGCACAACCTCGGCTACTACACATCCGCTGAAGAAATTTACAACAGCGTCGGATATGTAAATGCATTCAACTCCGGATATATGCGCCCCGGTGATATCAGATATGAGGATACAAACGGTGACGGTCAGATCACCTCTGCCGACTACCGCTTACGCGGTTCACAGAGCTCACCTCACGGTCAGTTCGGTATCAACATGCACTTCGGATACAAAGGTTTCTACCTTTCAGCTCTCTTCCAGGGTTCAACCAAATTCAACATTTACCTCCCTGCTGCTGCAGGAATGCAGACCGGTCAGACCGGACAGCTCCCCGTTGTGTTTGACTATCAGACCAACTACTGGCGTCCCGACAACACCGACGCCCTCTTCCCCCGTCTGATGAGTAATACTGCAAACAACTCCAATAACAACTATCAGTCCAGCGACTTCTGGCTTGCAAACGCTCAGTATGTTCGTCTCAAAGACCTCCAGTTCGGCTACGATTTCAAGTACAAACTCCTCAAGAATGTAAAATGGCTGTCTCGTGCCCGTCTCGGATTCTCGGGTGAAAATCTCTTCACCATATCTCCGGTCAAGAAATTCGGTATTGATCCGGAAACTGCTTCTGCCGAAAACTATGGCTATCCTGTAGAGCGTGTAATCGCTATGACACTCAATTTAGGATTCTAATTACTAATCATATTGAATTCATTCAAATGAAACTTAAATATATTTCAATTCCGCTTATCGGGCTCAGCTTGTTCGGACTATCTTCCTGTCAGGACACTCTCGATACCCATCCCACTACGGATTTCACCTCCGAGGATGTTTGGGGCAGCAAATCTACCGCAGATGCGTTTGTTGCCGGCACTTATAATACAGTTCTTTTAAATGCGGATTATGCCGGAAGCGGCTCATGTGCTGATTGGGAAGCACGTACACCTAACGGAGCACAGTGTGACCAGGTGGGTGGAACTATTGACGGAGTCGCTACCGAACTTGGATTAAGCCAGAATACTGACTTCGGTATCAGTATGTTCGGAACCCTGCGCCGGTGCAACCTTATTATCCAGGAGGCGCAGAAGAGCACTAAATTTACTCAAGGTGAAGCTGATGAACTCGTTGCTCACGGCAGATTCCTCCGTGGACTCGTGTTCTATTACCAGACTAAAACAATGGGTCGTTTCGTGCCTGTCAGAGAAGTTTTCACAGAAGCCGACAGCCTCAAGGCTGACATTCCAATGACCGCTTCTGTTGCTGAAAGCTACAAATTGGTGATGGAAGACTTTGATGCTGCAATTCCCGATCTTCCGGAAATCGCTTCTTCCGGATTACCTACCAGATATGCTGCCGAGGTGATTGCAAGCCGCGCTTGCCTGCAGGCTTACGCTTACACCGGTGATGCCGCATATCTTGATAAGGCTATCACGTATGCTAAGGACGTTACCACTAACGGTCCCGCTCTTACGCCCAACTACGAAGGCATGTTCAACGAAACAGATGCTACCGCTTCTGAAATACTTTGGGGATACTATCGCATGAGTGAGAATACAACAATCGGCAGTTATTCCGAACTTATCCGCGCATATCCCAACGTATCTATTGATGATGTTCTTGTTTCTCTCTGTCCGAATCAGTTTGTGATTCAGGGTGATGAAGGCAGACCTTTTGAATGTTGGGGCATTTATTGGCCGACACAGGATCTTGTTGACCAGTATCTCGCTATCGATGAGGCTACCGGAGAGGCTAAGAACTGGTGGGAGACAAGCCAATATCTGAACGCTGTTACAGAACACGATCCTCTAAGCATTACCCAGGCAGGTGAGATTGACGAATACGAGCGCACCAACGGTGAACTCCGCCGAATCCCCACACCACAGGATTTCCTTCAGCTCAACTCATCATATCCCGCAGCCACACGCTATGCTACACTTAACGATCCCGATTCCGATAAAGATATTTCTGATATCATCTACGGAAACCGTGATGCCCGTATGGCTGCAACCATTGTGTACGATAAAAACAAGTGGATGGGTCAGTATGTTACCATGAATCTCGCCGGTAACCTCTCTATGGGTGTCCGCGACAAAGAGGACGGTGGTTGGTATTGCACTACAACCGGTTACTACTGGCGTAAAAATACAGTAACCGACCTTGCCAGAGTATTCCATTCAAGAAATACCGGCTTCCACTATGTCATTGCTCGCACAGGTGAGGCTTATCTGAATCTTGCCGAGGCATACCTTTGCAAGGGTGATGCTTCAAGCGCTGTTGCCGCTCTGAATAACACCCGTACCGTGCATGGCAAGCTCCCCGCATCAAAGGCAGCTAACCTTGCTGACGCATGGGCTGATTATATCCGTGAGCGCCGAGTTGAAATGGCTTATGAAGCTAATGATATTTACTTCAGTTATCTCCGTTGGGGTAAATATGGTGGTGACGCCAACTACGGTCGTGCCCCGGGTGCGGTTATCAAGGATCTGGATTGCCCGGTTTACAAAATCGAGATCAACCGCGACCGCACTGCATTCATCATTAACCAGATGACCCTGCTTAATTCCGCAAGCAGATCATTCACAGACCGTCGCTACCTCTTCCCGATTCCTCAGAGCTTCCTCAATACTCGCGAAGCATACGGTCTTGATCACATACAGAATCCCGGATGGTAATAACTTTTAATAAAGAAAGAAAATGAAAAGATATATAATATCGTTTTTAGCTCTCTTGTCGATGGTATGCTTCACAAGCTGTCTTACAAGTGGCATCGATGATCCCGAAGAAGAGTTTGACGGCGCTGATATCACTGGTGGGCAGATATATTATCGCTGGATTGACGCTGCCGGCAACGTTCAGCAGAAACGAATCGCCAGAGCGATTGATATTGATGATGAAGAGCAGGTGTTCACAATACTGTATGCAATCGGTTCAACTCTCGATGAGCAGCAGTCTCAAGACTTTGAGACGCTCAAGAAGGTGGTTGTGACACTTGACATCTCTACAGCGGCTACAATCAAACCTTTGGGCGAGTCTCCCAAACTCGGAATACCCGGAGACTGGAGTAAACCGAATCAATACGAGGTGACTGCCGCCAACGGTACTAAAAAAGTTTGGACAGTAGCTGTTGAAGACTATTATAAATAGGTTAATTAAATTAAGGTTGTCCCTCAACCGTAAGATGAGTTGAGAAATAATATTTCAAAACTCCCAATACATTGGTTTTAATGAATCGGTTGAAATTAAAGAGAAGGCTTTTAATTGAGCCTTCTCTTTCTTATTTGACTTGTAGTCGCTGTCTGCCGGGGTAGCTGTTATAGTTTCTTAGATACGGGCGCTTACCTCTTTGAAGGCATACTCGCGTTGCTCGCCGGAGGGGAGGGCGAGTATAAGATGTCCGCAGGGCAGCACATCCGCGATTCGCGCCTCAATTCTCTCACCGGTCAGATGGTCATAATAGCTATGGTAGCCATCCTTGCGCCATAGCCGCTCCATATACCGCTCATGAATTGCTGAACCGAGAGCAATGTTCTCCAGTACGCGGTTTGTAATCCGCTCCAGAACTGCATTCACATCCCTTATCTTGCCGTCAATCTGCCGAAGACTCACCGGATTTGGGGCATCGCTTAGAAAGACCTCCTGATTGATATTCACGCCGATGCCGGCTATGCAGCGCTCGATAATCCTGCCGGTCAGCACATTCTCAATTAATATGCCGCATATCTTTTTATCCCCCACATAAATGTCATTGGGCCACTTCACGCTCACACTCTCATTACAGCCGGAGAGCTCTTCAGCCACTACCTCTGCAACTGAAAGAGCCACAGCCTCACTAACATGGAAATGCTGCGCTATGTCAAAGCCACGCCCTGCAAAAAGAATGGAACAGGTGAGATTCATGCCGGGAGCGCTCTCCCAACTGTTCCCTCTCTGACCGCGACCGGCGCTCTGCGTCCTCGCGGCGAGTACAGTACAGTCCTCAGCCATACCTCTGCGTGCAAGGTCAGCAAGAGCACTATTGGTGCTGTCAGTCTCATCGACCCAGATAATCTTAGCTTTAGCCATAATCTAAACTTTACGCAAAGATACCCAAAATATACAATATCCTGGATTATGAATGCTGCAAGCCATTATCTTAATGGTGATTGCGTAAAAATACAACAAAAAAAAGCCAAAACACTTGCATATAAAAAAACAAACATCTACCTTTGCAACGCAAAACCGCAAGCAACCTTGCGGCAAGCAAAAAAATGATGGTGCCATAGCTCAGTTGGTAGAGCAAAGGACTGAAAATCCTTGTGTCCCCG
>CAMWYV010000126.1 GCA_947178565.1 uncultured Porphyromonadaceae bacterium
TTCTATAAGAGGCAGCTCTTTTCTCTTCCTCGCCATTGGCTATAGTATTGCAATTTTATAAATTTTCTGCAAAGCTACTCAATAAAAGAAAAATGAGGAGCACCTTTACTAAAATCTTTAAAAATAATTTCCCACACTGAGATATATTAATTAATTTTGCATCACCCCCACCATGATCAACACTTCATTTACCGGGGTCGAGTAACTTGAAATATCAAAATTCAATATTTTATTAATTAATACAAACACAATGAAAAGAGTCTACACCTTTGGAGATGGCAAAGCAGAGGGAAATGCCTCAATGCGCAATCTCCTTGGCGGTAAAGGCGCTAACCTTGCCGAAATGAATCTCCTCGGCATGCCTGTGCCTCCCGGTTTCACTATCACAACCGAAGTGTGCACCGAATACACCCAGTATGGCAAAGATGAGGTTGTTAAACGCCTTACAAAAGATGTCGAGGCTGCTATCGCTCATGTAGAGCAGCTCACAGGCAAGAAATTCAACGATCCTTCCAATCCACTTCTCGTATCTGTTCGCTCAGGCGCCCGCGCTTCTATGCCCGGCATGATGGATACCGTTCTCAACCTCGGCATGAACGATGCCACAGTAGCATCTCTCGCTGAAAAGAGCGGCAATCCCCGCTTTGCTTGGGACAGCTACCGCCGCTTCGTGCAGATGTATGGCGATGTTGTTCTCGGCATGAAACCCAAGAGCAAAAACGACATCGATCCCTTTGAGGAAATCATGGAAAAAGTGAAAGCTGAAAAGGGTGTTAAACTTGATACCGAGCTTGATGTTGACGATCTCAAGAACCTTGTGAAGCTCTTCAAGGATGCTGTTAAAGACTATACCGGAAAGGATTTCCCTGACAGCGCATGGGAACAGCTTTGGGGTGGTATCTGTGCTGTGTTCGACAGCTGGATGAATGAGCGCGCTATCCTTTATCGCCGGATGAACCAGATTCCCGAGGAATGGGGAACAGCTGTTAACGTTCAGGCGATGGTTTACGGCAACATGGGTAATAACTCTGCTACCGGTGTAGCATTCAGCCGCGATGCAGCTACCGGAGAGGACATCTTCAACGGAGAGTATCTTATCAATGCACAGGGTGAAGACGTTGTTGCCGGCATCCGCACTCCCCAGCAGATTACCGTTGAAGGTTCTCGCCGCTGGGCTGCCCTTCAGGGTATCAGCGAAGAGGAACGTGCAACCAAATATCCCTCACTTGAAGAGTCTATGCCCGTTTGTGCTGCCGAACTCATCGATATCGCTCACAAACTTGAAGCTTATTATAAAGACATGCAGGATATGGAGTTCACAATTCAGGACGGCAAGCTCTGGATGCTCCAGACCCGTAACGGCAAACGCACCGGTGCGGCTATGGTGAAAATCGCCATGGATCTTCTCCGTGCAGGTGAGATTGATGAAAAGACCGTGCTTATCCGCATGGAACCCCAGAAACTTGACGAACTTCTCCACCCGGTATTTGACAAAGATGCGCTCAAGCGCGCCAAAGTAGTAGCCAAAGGCCTTCCCGCATCTCCCGGTGCCGCTTGCGGTCAGATTGTATTCTCTGCCGATGAAGCTGAAGCATGGGCTGAGAAAAAACGCAAAGTCGTTCTTGTCCGTATCGAGACTTCTCCCGAGGACCTTCGCGGTATGGCTGTGGCTCAGGGTATTCTCACCATGCGCGGCGGTATGACCAGCCACGCTGCTGTGGTTGCCCGCGGTATGGGTAAGTGCTGCGTATCAGGTGCCGGCGAAATAAAGGTTGACTACAAAGCCAAGACTGTTGAGATGGGCGGCAAAGTGTACAACGAAGGCGACTGGATTTCACTCAACGGTTCTACAGGCGATGTTTACGACGGTCAGGTGCCCACTGTTGATCCCAAACTTGACGGTGACTTCGGCGCTGTTATGAACCTCGCTTCTAAATATACCAAAACTCTCGTGCGCACAAACGCCGATTCTCCCCGCGATGCCAAGAAAGCCCGCGAGCTCGGAGCTCAGGGTATCGGTCTCTGCCGCCCAGAGCATATGTTCTTTGAAGGTGACCGCATCAAGGCTGTTCGTGAAATGATTCTCGCTTCCGACGTTGAAGGTCGTCGCACAGCTCTTGCAAAACTTCTTCCCATGCAGCGCGGTGACTTCGAAGGAATCTTTGAAGCAATGGACGGATTCGGAGTGACTATCCGTCTTCTCGATCCCCCGTTGCACGAATTCGTGCCTCATCAGACCGCCACTCAGAAAGTCATGGCTGAAGAAATGGGTATTTCACTTGAAGAAGTTAAGGCAAAAGTTGACTCCCTTGAAGAATTCAACCCAATGCTCGGTCACCGCGGTTGCCGTCTCGGTATCACCTATCCCGAAATCACCGAAATGCAGACCCGCGCCATCATCGAGGCTGCCCTCGCCTGCAAAGCACGCGGTATAGACGTTCACCCCGAAATCATGATTCCACTCGTAGGTTCTCTCAAGGAAATACAGAATCAGGCAGACGTTATCCACCTCACTGCAGCCAAAGTATTTGAAGAAAAGGGTCAGACTATCCTCTATAAGGTCGGAACTATGATTGAGGTGCCTCGCGCAGCTCTCGTTGCAAATCAGATTGCAGAAGTTGCTGAATTCTTCTCATTCGGTACTAACGACCTTACACAGATGACTTTCGGCTTCAGCCGTGACGATGCTCCCAAGTTCCTCAAATTCTACAAGGAGCACGGCATCATCAAGACCGATCCCTTCGAAGTTCTCGACCAGGAAGGCGTTGGTCAGCTCGTGAAGATGGGTGTTGAAAAAGGACGTGCTACCAACCCCGACCTCAAAGTTGGTATCTGCGGAGAGCACGGTGGCGAACCCTCATCAGTTAAGTTCTGCGCTAAACTCGGCATGAACTATGTGAGCTGCTCACCCTACCGTGTGCCCATCGCACGCGTAGCAGCGGCGCAGGCAGCAATAGAAGACTAAAAGATTGCATCTATTCTAAAGCTAATTGAGGGAGTATCAAAATTCTGTTTGATACTCCCTCTTTAGATTTTTAGAGTGTCCGGATATACCGTCTTTTTCTAACTAACTGTTGTATTACAAAATATTATGAACCATATTATGAACCGTTGCGACTGGTGCGGTGATGATCCGCTTTATGTAAAATATCATGACGAGGAATGGGGGCGTCAGATAACTGATGACCGTACCCTGTTTGAATTTCTGACTCTTGAAAGCGCCCAGGCAGGATTATCATGGATTACTATTCTAAAGAAACGGGAAGGATATCGAAAAGCATTCCTGGATTTCGATTATAAGAAAGTGGCGTTGATGACTGCAGATGACGAAAAACGCCTATGCAGTTTTGACGGAATTGTGAAAAACCGCCGGAAGATTCATGCGGCAATAACAAATGCCCGCCTGTATGGTGACATTATCGCTGAATACGGCTCATTTTACAAATACATAATCAGCTTCTTTCCAGAAAGAAAAAGAATTGTCAACAATATACCCGATATGTCATCACTACATGCTTCATCACCTGTTTCAGATGAGATTAGCCGGGATATGTATCGGCGCGGATTCCGCTTCTTTGGAACCGTGATATGCTACTCATTTCTTCAGGCGACAGGCTTCATTGACGATCACTTAAATAACTGTCATTGCAAAAATCATGACACTGATAAACATTGACAAACTCCACACTACCCCGCTTGGAGAAGAAAGAATCAGCAAAAATCTACAGATTGACAGAATAGATATAATCAATTATTGCCGGACAATGATTCTGAATAACTCGTCTGTCATCTTACGGAAAGGCAAAAACTGGTATATTACAAATGGCAACGTTACCATAACTGTCAATGCCGGTAGTCATACTATCATCACCGCCCACAAAATATCCGGATAACTGATTTCTTGAGAAAGAATATTCATTCACCAAACAGAGGACACGTTAAACGCATCCTCTGTTTATGTTTGTCATATAGCTTATGCAACAATGACAAACCGTTTATTCTATCACTGTCTTAGAGTGCCAGTAGCTTCTCAATCTGAGCCTCCAGAGTAGCCTTGGTCTGAGAACCGGCAAGACGAAGATCGCGAATCTGTTCACCATTCTTAAAAAATAGAATAGTAGGAATAGACATGATACGATACTCAGTACTCAAATCACTCTCCTCCTCGATATTATACTTACCGATTTTAACCTTACCCTCATACTGAGCCGCAAGTTCATCAATAACGGGAGCGAGACGCATACAAGGACCGCACCATGTTGCCCAAAAGTCGATTACAACCGGCTCACCGGAGGCAATAATATCCTTTACTGTAGCATCTTTAAATTCAATAGCCATAATAATATAACATTTACTGATTGATATTCAACTTTTTATCGGTGAAAAAGATTCACTTCAAAATCACATCGCAAATTTACCATTTAATACCCCATTCGCCAAAAAGATATAAAGAAAAGTGCCGGATTATGATCACACCGGATTATTTACTACTGTAATACTTCCCGATAAAAGTGAGTCAAGCATAACATTCATTTGTATTTATCATTGAGCAATAGTACATTATCCATTCATTTACCCGACTCATCAAAAAAATATGTAGGAATATTTGGCAGAATCAAAAAAACTTTATACCTTTGCATCACTTTTGAAAGGAGATTCGCTAGCTCAGCTGGTAG
>CAMWYV010000127.1 GCA_947178565.1 uncultured Porphyromonadaceae bacterium
CCTCCTTGAATACCGCCGCTATTATTTGTAGCCGTATGCAGCGAGCCGATAGAATCTCTCACAAATCTATCTGCCGCTTCACTGCCCCGGAGATGAACCCCGTCAAAACCCATTCCGTAGTCAAATCCTTTTGCGGCATTAATACTCATCATAGCAGATGCGAGACGAGCATGGAGTTTATCAAACACCGGATCACCCAGACCGACGGGGCATCCGCGTACCACTCCTGTTACCACTCCTCCAACAGTGTCACCATCCGACTTCACCTTTTTTATAAGTTCGGTCATCTGCCGCGCTGTTTCTTCGTCAGGACATCTGACTGAGTTTGATTCTATATCTCCGACATTAATCTCCTTATAAGTTTTATCAAGAATTATGTCGCCAACCTGAGAGGTGTAAGCAAATATCTCAATACCACTTTGGGCAAGAGCCTGCTTTGCCAATGCGCCGGCTACAATTCGCGATGCTGTTTCACGAGCGGAAGAGCGCCCCCCTCCCCTATGATCACGTACACCATATTTAGAGGAATATGTGTAATCGGCATGGGAAGGACGGTAAACATTGCGCATATTCTCATAGTCATTGCTATGCTGGTCATTGTTTTCAATCACAAAACCGATAGGGGTACCGGTGGTAACG
This sequence comes from uncultured Porphyromonadaceae bacterium, assembly GCA_947178565.1. Lineage (GTDB taxonomy): Bacteria > Bacteroidota > Bacteroidia > Bacteroidales > Muribaculaceae > Paramuribaculum. The sequence continues at coordinate 640 of CAMWYV010000127.1, forward strand.
CCTTCAAAAAGTCCGCTGAGAATTTTTACCGTATCGCTTTCTTTGCGCGCAGTAACTATATCGCTCTGACCTGGGCGACGACGCTCAAGTTCATGCTGAATCGCCGGCAAATCAACCCGTAGTCCGGCTGGCATACCGTCTATAACACCACCTATTGCCGCTCCGTGACTTTCGCCAAACGATGTCAACCTATATATTTCTCCAAAACTGTTCATAAACTGATAAGATCTGCAAGTTTGGCACCAACATATTCCATAAGGTCGGCAGGATTTATGGCAATCTGGAGTCCTCTCACACCGGCACTCACATAAATTATATCAAAATCAGTCGCGGAGGAATGCAATAATGTTGGAAACGGTTTCTTCATTCCAATAGGTGAGCATCCGCCCCGAATATACCCTGTGAGCGGCAACAGGTCTTTCATATGAATAAGTTCTACCTTCTTATCACCGGCAGCTTTGGCGGCAAGTTTCAAATCAATTTCCGCATCTCCCGGCACAACACACACAAAATATCCGGTACGCTCTCCTCGCAACACAATTGTTTTGAACACCTGACGAATATCCTCACCAAGTTCAGCCGCTACATGAACGGCACTCAAATCATTCTCATCCACAGCATATGGCACGAGCGAATATGCAATGCCGGCTTTGTCAAGCAATCGGGCGACATTTGTTTTTTTCTCTTTAGCCATATCTCTGAGGTGATATCAGAACTTGCGGATACCCATTATATGACGTACCTCTGCAAGAGTTTTTGACGCCCGCTCACGAGCTTTTTCAGCTCCTTGCTTCACAATTCTTGCAATAGTGGCATCATCTCCCTGCAAATCGAGGATTCTCTCACGAATCGGAAGAGTTATTTTGAGTATATCTTCAGCAAGCTGCTTTTTCAGATCACCGTAGCGAATGCTGCAATCAGCATAGGCATCCCGGTAGTGCTTCACAATCTCCGGGGTAGATGTAAGCTCGAGAAGTGTAAACAGATTCTCAACCGGCTGACTAACCTGCTGATTCGGCACTTTCGGTCCCTCATCAGTTACAGCTCTCATCACCTTTTTTCTCAAGGTCTTCTCATCATCAATCAGATATAGACAGTTGCCTTCACTTTTACCCATTTTGCCTGAGCCATCAAGACCGGGCACCTTCACAGGCGCTCCACCGAAGTCGAAATTCTGCGGTTCCGGAAAAAGATCCACACCATAGAAAGAATTAAATCTCCTCGCGAATCTTCTTGTAAGTTCCAGATGCTGCTCCTGATCCTTACCTACGGGCACTTTATTTGCTTTCTGTATAAGAATATCAACCGCCATAAGAGTGGGATATGTAAGAAGTCCGGCACTCACTCTTTTATTTGAGTCATTGCCAATGATTTCTTTCTCAATATCATCGCCATCGGACTTGATACCGAGCTGCTTGCGAGCCTTGTCCTTGAATGAGGCAGTGCGCATGAGTTCACCAATACCCACATGCATATTCAACAGTAGATACATCTCGCTGATTTCAGGCACATCGCTCTGCACAAAAATTGTAGCTTTCTCCGGGTCAATACCGGCTGCAAGATATTCCGCTATAATATTTTTTACATTGGCGTGAAGTTTATCGGGATCGGTAGAAGTGGTAAGAGCATGCAGATCGGCGATGAAAAAATTACTGTCATAATCATCCTGCATTCTCACAAATTTGCTGAGAGCGCCGAAATAGTTGCCCAAATGAAGGTTACCGGTGGCTCTTATACCGCTAACCACAATTTCTTTCTGACTCATATCTTAGTATGGAATATTCATTGATTTTTAAACTTTCGCAAAGTTAAAAAAAATCACAGAGAATTGAGCAAATCAAGCTTGCCGTCATCTATCAGTTTGAGAATAAGTTCTCCGAAAAGAGTATTTTGCCATGCAAACCATGAGCGTGTGAAATCATCCGCATCATTGACATTAAAGCTTTCGTGCATGAATCCGGTACCTGCATCAGTATTCATCAGCATTCTCACACATTCAGCAATCTCCTCGTCATTGTCCGCGGTAAACGCCTTCATCATTATACTCATAGGCCACGCATAAGAGTATCCCACGTGCGGACCACCGATTCCTTCTCCGGCTTTTCCTGAAAAGAAATATGGATTAGACTTGCTCCACACGAATTTTCGCGTATTGCGATACACCGCATTATCCATATCCACATCGCCCAGATACGGCATAGCAAGAAGAGAGGGCACATTGGCATCATCCATCAGCATCCTGTTGCCGAATCCATCTACCTCGTAGGCATAGATCTCACCAAATTCAGGGTGATCATACACAGCATATTCTTTCAACGCCTGCGCCACTTCATCGGCAAGAGCGATACACTGCGCCGCACGATCTCCATCGTTATTAACATCAGTCAGTATCTCCGCCATTTTCCTCAACGATGTAACAGCGAAGAAATTTGAGGGCACAAGATATTGAAAAGTGGTGGAATCATCGCTCGGACGGAAACATGACACAATCAACCCGCAACCACTTACCGGCGCCCCCCACCCAACATTATTGAGAGTATCAAGCGCCCTGTCAGTACGCCGGAGAAAACGATATGGTCCCTTCGGATCATCCTTGCGCTGCTGCTCGCGGAAAGTCTGCAGAATCAAATCAACAGCTCTCAGCCATTTATCATCAAACACCGAAGTATCTCCTGTACGCTTCCAGTATTCGTATGCAAGGCGCACCGGATAACACAGAGAGTCTATCTCCCATTTCCTTTCATGCACCTCCGGCACCATTTTAGTGAAATCACTCTGCCACTCTCCACCGGTGGGTCCGTCATTAAACGCATTAGCATATGGATCGATAAGAATAGACTTTATCTGCCGGCGTATCGTTCCCTCAATCATCTGTCTGAGAGCTTCATCCTGCGATGCAAACCTTACATAAGGATACACCTGAGCCGCAGAATCTCTCAACCACATTGCATGAATATCACCGGTAATCACAAATGTGTCATTCTTTCCGTCCACGCTATCCGTGCGAAAAAACACAGTGGTGTCTAAAGTATTCGGAAAACAATTCTCAAACATTTTCGCCAGTTTCGGATTTTTCAACTGACACTTCACCGCTTCTATCTGCGCCTCTATTACCGGTGATACAAATAACCGCTCACCTACAGGGGGACGATTACCTGACACTAAAGTATTATCAGATTCACATACCGGAGACGCAGTAACGGTAGCTGCGAGTAATCCACAAAAAATAACCGACAAAAAAAGTCTGACCTGCTTCATGGTATTATTTACGCTATCAGTGTGTAGTCACGTAATCTGCAATCCATTCGCCGACAGCCTGAGTACCAAAAGGTGTTTTGCCCTCAACCTGAATATCGGGAGTGCGCACACACGCATCAAGGGATGCATTCACCGCTTCCCTTACTACCTTTGCTTCATCTTTCAGATTGAAATAATCAAAGAGCATCGCCACCGAGAGAATCTGTGCAAGCGGATTGGCTATATCCTGCCCTGCCGCCTGCGGCCATGATCCATGAATCGGTTCAAAAACCGGCGTGCTCTCACCCGTACTTGCCGAGGGTAACAGTCCCATCGACCCGGTAATCACACTCCCCTCATCTGTGAGAATATCACCGAAAGTGTTTTCAGTTACCATCACATCGAAGAAGCGAGGCTCCTGAATCATTTTCATAGCCGCATTGTCAACATACATATAATCGGTAGTGACATCGGGGTACTGCGGAGCCATTTCCTTGGCGATTTTACGCCACAGACGGCTTGAAGCAAGCACATTCGCCTTATCTACCAAAGTGAGATGACGGCGACGGCGACGAGCATATTCATACGCAACTTTCAAAATTCGCTCAATTTCAGGCCGAGTATAAACGCAGGTGTCGTATGCTTTGTCATCACTCTCAAATTTCTCACCGAAATACATACCTCCGGTCAGTTCTCTGATAAAGACAAAAGCCGCTCCTTCCACGAGTTCCTTGCGAAAGGGTTATTTGTTAACGAGACAATCAAATGTCTCAACATGTCGTATGTTTGCAAAC
>CAMWYV010000128.1 GCA_947178565.1 uncultured Porphyromonadaceae bacterium
ATATAGGATAGTGGGTGCAGGCAAGTACAATAGTATCAATCTCAGGGTCTTTATCTAGCAGTTCATTCACGTATTTACTCACAAAATAGTCGGCACCTTCATCAGCCGCCTCGTTGTTTTCAACCAAAGGCACCCACATGGGACAGGCGAGGGATGTGACGGTGATATCCGGTGAGATTTTGGCAATCTCCATATCATAGCTTCGGCTACTGACCGTGCCTTCTGTGCCAAGTATGCCTACATGGGCGTTCCCTGAAAGTTCACCGATCACTTCCGCCGTAGGACGGATGACCCCGAGCACCCTACGCCCCGGCTCCATATCCGGAAGGTCGGTCTGCTGGATATTTCTAAGTGCCTTGGCGCTGGCGGTGTTGCACGCAAGGATTACCAGCGGACAGCCCATGCTAAAGAGCGCCTTTACCGCTTCAAGGGTGAATTGGTAAACAACGTCAAACGAGCGTGTGCCGTAGGGAGCACGAGCGTTATCACCGAGGTAGATATAGGAATATTCCGGCATCATCCGCCGAATCTCCTTGAGAATCGTGAGCCCTCCGTAACCGGAATCGAATACTCCTATCGGTCCCTTATTCATGAGTTTATAAATTAAGCGGCCTCAACATTGTCGAGACCGCTCAGTTAATAACTTATCTCGAGGTGTCAAAAGATTATTTAACACCTAGTTTCGCTTTCACAGCGTCGGTAATATCGATAACGTCGCTACCGGTATAAACGGGCACCATGTCCTCAAAGATGAAAGTAAAGTTGCCTTCTTTGCCGACAGCCATGATAGCATCGTGTACTTTCTGCTGAATTGGTGCGAAAAGCTGCTCCTGCTGACGCTGAAGATCGCGTTCAGCCATAGAGCGGAATTCGTTCATCTTATTATTGAGGTCCTGCAGGTCTTTCATTCTACGGTCCTTCACCACAGCCGGGGTATCATCACCGAGAGCCTGAAATTCGCTCACTTTCTTATTCATTTCATCCTCAAAGTTCTTGAATTCTTCCTGATATTTGTTTGAGGCGGCTTCAAGCTGGGATGCCGCATCTTTAGTTTCGGGAAGAGCCTCAACGATAGGCTGTGTCTTGATAATGCCGAACTTACCCTGTGCAAAAGTAAGCGCGGGAACTGCAATAAGGATTGCTGCGATAAATTTTTTAAGCATTGTATTTGTTATTATCGTGATTAATCTGAAGTTTACCGTGCAAATATACACTTATTATTTGGAATATCCTAACTTGGCGAGTACTTCGGCACTCACGTCAATTCTTGGAGAGGCAAATATTATCTCTGTAGCTGACGCGCGGTCAAAGATACACTGGAATCCTCTCTCTTCCGCAACCGCCTTAACAGCATTGTACACCTCATCCTGGATGGGCTGCATGAGTTTGGAGCGCATGGTGTATAGCTCCCCTTCCGGTCCAAAGTATTTGTTTTTAAGCTCCATCGCCTCTTTCTCTTTAGCGGTGATAGCGGCTTCCTGCTTTTTTTTCTGGTCATCAGAGAGGAAAACCATATTGCTTTGATAGTCTTTGTACATAGTCTCCGCCTGCTTACCGACAGCCTCAATCTCTTTCTGCCATTTCTGTGAAAGCTGATTGAGCTGATCGTTGGCAATCTCGTAGGTGGGAATATTTGAAAGAATATATTCCATATCTACAAGCGCAAATTTCTGGGCGTGCGCAGTGAAAGCTCCGGCAATCACCGCAACGATAGCTATGGCTATTTTTCTCATAGAAGTCAAGTTTAAAATATGCATATGTTTTACTTACAAGACTATTCGCCGTTGTCTTGGTTTATTTGATCATATTTAAAAAATGTTAGAATTCCTGACCGAGAATGAAGTGGAAGTGACTTCCTCCGCGAGTGCCATACACTTTGTCAAATCCGTAACCCCAGTCAATACCCATAAGTCCAACCATCGGAAGGAAGATACGCACACCGAATCCACCGCTACGCTTGAGATCGAACGGCGTGAAGTTTTTGACTGATGTCCAAGCATTACCACCTTCAAGGAATGCGAGACCATAGATAGTGGTAGAAGGCTGCAGCATGAACGGGAAGTGCAATTCCACTCCGAGACGAGCATAGGCGTAGCCCTCTCTACCCCATGGTGTGAGAGCACCGTTGTCATATCCTCTCAGCGCCACAGTTTCCGTAGCATAAGTATATGATCCGCTCATACCGTCACCACCCATGTAGTAAGTTTCAAAGGGTGATTTGAGATATTTGTTGTAGCTGCCAAGCAGACCGAAGTCAGCTCGGGTCATTAGCACAAATGTCCATTTTCCGTTGGGATCATTAAGTGGTGTATATGTGCGGCTTTGGAATTTGAGCTTCCAGTATTCAATCCATCTGTAAAGCTGCTTCTTAGCCTCCGGAGTGTTCTCCTGTGCGAGTTTCGCCCAGTTTTTCTTGCCGAACAACGATGCCGGGGGAGTGAGGTGCAATCCGAGAGCGAAAGTAGAACCGCGACGGGTATATAGCGGATTGTCGATATTATTTCGTGCAAGGGTTAGACCGAGAACAATAGAATTTGAGGTTCCATTGTTCATATAATACAGGTATTCCCAGTTTTTGAGGTTATACCAGTTATATGAAAGTTCGGTGGTGAAAGTGAAGAAGTCATCGGGCCATTTGAGACGCTTACCGTAGCCGAAAGTCACGCCAGCCATCTGTAGATATTTGTTGGGGTCATAGGCATCTTCGTAGGCGTTGCCATAGTAATCATTATATCCATAGTTATAGCCATAACCGTATCCGTAGCCGTAGTTATACGCCGAGTTCATCCATGTGTTGTTGTAGTATGATGAGTTAACACCAGTCTGACGGCTGTAGTACGCCGACACAGAAAGTGAGTTCGGACGTTTTCCACCAAACCATGGATCAAGGAATGAAATGCTATATGCCTGATAGTAGCGGGCATTGGTCTGAGCCGAGAGAGTGAATGTCTGACCTTCGCCCTGAGGGATAATACCCTTGTAAGAGCTGGGGTGGAACAAATTCTTTATAGAGAAATTGGAGAACTTGAGCGATACCTTACCGATAACACCAGTCTGACCCCAACCGAGTGAGAACTCAATCTGGTCATTTGCCTTTGATTCAAGCGGGAGTATAATATCTACGGTACCGTTTTCTGCATCCGGTCTTACATCCGGATTCAGATTTTCCGGGTTGAAGTGACCGGTATTAGCAATTTCACGGAGCGAACGCACAAGATCATCTTTTCTGAAGAGTTCACCCGGACGGATATATAGCTCACGACGGATGACCTTCTCATATAAACGGTCATTGCCCTGGATAATCACATTATTAATACGAGCCTGCGGACCTTCCTCCATTCTGAGTTCCAAATCAATTGAATCACCCTGCACATTTTTTTCGATCGGCACGAGATTGTAGAAGAGGTAACCGTTATTGAGATAGAGGTTTGCCACAGCATCATCATCTGTAGAGGTTCTCTTTTCAAGTAGTTTCTGGTTATAAACATCTCCCGGCTTGATTTCAAGCACTCTATTGAGGAAATTAGTATCATATAGAGTGTTGCCGACCCAAGAAATATCATTGATATAGTATTTCTTACCCTCTTCAAGATTGATGTACACATCCACGCTCTTATCATCGTAGGGAACAATGCTGTCGCTTATAATCTTGGCATCTCTATAACCGAGCTCGTTGTATTTCTCAATTATCCGCTTCAAGTCATCTTTATAATCATTCTCCACAAATTTTCTCTGGCGGAAAAGATTCATGATGTCACCGCTCTCATTGGTTTTCTTGATAGTGCGCTTGATTTTCTTATCCGTGAGCACCTCATTGCCGTCAATATAAATTTTGTGTACCTTGACCTTATCATGTTTGTCGATATTGATATCAACAATCATTTTATTTGGTTCTGAAAGGTCTTCGTGCAGCGCAATCACAACATCGGCATTACCGAATCCCTTTTCCTTGAAATAGTTTTTGATAATCAGCTGAGCACGATTGACAATATTCTGCGTAATCTGGTTGCCAACAAAAAGTTGTAACTTTTCCTGCAGTTCTTCTTTCTCGCCTTTTTTAACGCCATTGTAGTTGATGGCAGAAATCTGAGGCTGCTCGCGCAGACTGATGGTGAGCCATGCCTTGTCACCGGCAATTTTATCCACACTGATCTGCACCTTGCTGAAAAGTCCCTGACGCCACAGTCGCTTCGATGCCGCAGTGATTTCATCTCCCGGAATCTCAATTCTTTCTCCGACCTTGAGACCGGAATACCCGATCACAACAAAATCTTCGTAATTATCAGCTCCGTCAACAGAAATACCGGCTATCTCATAAGTGGGTGGCATTCCGGAATATATAACCGGAGGTGTGTAGATTGTGTCGGCGGGTGTCTGCGCTGATGCAGTCGCGCATACAGCGAACATTGCGGCGATTATGACGGCTATTTTAAAACGCATAATATTTGATGATGTTGTGTTCACTTGGTTAATTGTTCCGATGTCAGACCAAAGCGTCGCTCCCTTGACTGATATTCAAGGATAGCGCGGAAGAAGTCTTCCTTACTGAAGTCCGGCCAAAATATGTCGGTAATATAAATTTCTGAGTAAGCGATCTGCCACAAAAGGAAGTTGCTGACGCGTTTATCTCCACCGGTGCGGATG
>CAMWYV010000129.1 GCA_947178565.1 uncultured Porphyromonadaceae bacterium
GTTATGAGCACCACCAACGCAAAGAAAAACTTGAAAAAATTCTTCATATGAGATTATGTTATGGTTTCACCCGGCCCACAAGATGAAGTTAGTGATAGGAAATAAAAAAAGCGTGAGAGCCGTACTGTTGCCCGTCCCGCTTGTTGAGGCCCTGGAATTGCCCATTGCAGTAGAACGAGCAAACGAGCAGAGACCTCACGCAGAATATGTGTACAATCCCAATAGCCGACGCTCACGCGCCCGCTATCGGCAGAATATACATATCCGCAGGCATCTACTGTTTACTACATCCTTGACTGCAATTGAAGTTTTCCAGGTTTCAACAAGCCAAGAAAGAGCGTCAAGTAAACGCTTCCTAAAAAATTTGCCGACCCACCCGCATAGCCCTGACCGGGTCTCTGCAGTTCGGTCTGCGGTCGCAAAGGTAACTGATTAATTTGATAACGGCAATAATTGATGCACGATTTGAAATTTTGACTCGATTTGAACTCTCCACACAAAGCTAATAATGCATATTCATCCTATACTTATTAAATACCTATTAAACGGCTTCGGTTTTTATGACTACCTTTGCATCCGCAAACAAAAACTGAAAATGTTATCAAGCGGAAAACTTGGATTTTGGGGACTTACGGCTCTTGTACTCGGACTTGTCATAGGCGTCGGAATCTTCAATCTCCCCCAGAATATGGCGGCAAATGCCGACCCTATTGCTGTGCTGTGGGGCTGGATTATAACCGGCGCGGGCATTCTGCCTCTTGTAATGGCATTCAAATGGCTCAGCACACACTATCCCCGCTATAATGCCGGAATATATCAATATGCACTTGCGGGGTTCGGTAAATATACCGGCTTTAATATCGCATGGGGATATTGGCTATGCACAGCCTTTTCAAACGTTGCCTACGCGGTGATGCTGAACGATGCTTTCGGGGCAATATTCCCGGTGTTTTTGCGTCACGGTTGGGAAACGGTTGTATTTGGAAGCATATTTATCTGGATAATGTATTTTATCGTGAGCTTCGGCATACGCACGGCTAAATTCATTAACAATCTTCTTGCGGTTATCAAGATTACTATGGTGGCTTTCGTCATCATCGTGTTCGCGATATGCTTCAAAACCGGAATTTTCACTGTATCCCTGTGGGAAGACACGACAGCACTCGGAGGAATCGGAGAACAGATAAAATCCACTATGATGGTGACCCTATTCTGTTTCTTCGGCGTAGAAGGGGCGGTGATGATGTCGGCACGAGCCAGAAACAGCTCAGACGTCGGTAAGGCAGGTATCGCAGGCTTCGTTATCTCTCTCATACTATATTTAGGAGTAGCGCTCCTTTGCTTCGGACTCATGAGCCGGGCGCGACTCGCCGCACTCCCCAACCCCTCGATTGCCTATATCCTCAGAGATGTGTGCGGAGAATGGGCATACTGGACTGTTATCGGAGCCATCGTGATATCTCTTGCCGGAGGATGGGTGTCATGGACGCTGATTGTGGCACAAGTGCCGTATGAGGCGGCGAAAGTAAAGATTCTACCCTCGGAATTTCTGCGCGTCAATCGTCACGGGATGCCTACCTTCGGACTCGCGGCATCAAGCGTGGTCATGATGCTCTTCCTCCTGTTGGTGGTGATGGCAGATGATGTTTACCTCGCCGCCCTCAATATCACCGGGCTCATGATCATCCCCTGCTACCTCTTCGCAGGAATGTTTCTATATAAAGTTGCTCCTGATGCAAAGATTAAGATTCTGGCGGCGGTGACTGTGCTGTTCTGCCTGTGGATGACTTATGCCGGCGGACTTCTGCTGATGTTCATGACTTCGCTGTTTTATCTCTTCGGTACAGGATTCTATATACGCGCGCATCGCGAATATTGTTCCGATTACACACCGCTTTTCACACCCTCCGAGCGGATTTTCTTTATTCTAATTTGTCTCGCCGCAGCAGTTACGATATGCCTGCTTTCAGCGTATGACATCTCACTGGTTTTCTAATATTTAAACTGTTTTATTTATATATTTACTTGAATATATTATCAGCTATGGAAATGACTGAAAAAGAAAAAATGCTTGCGGGATTGCTCTATGATGCCAATTATGATTCGGCTCTCATCGCCGAGCGACTTGAGTGCAAGGAGCTGTGCCGCGACTATAATGATTTGCGCCCGAAAGAACTGCAGGCTCGCGAAGATCTGCTTCGCAAGATTCTCGGGAATGTAAAAGGCAATATTCTTATTGAGCAGCCTTTTTACTGCGACTACGGCTACAATATTTCTGTCGGCGAGAATTTTTACGCCAATTTCAACCTTGTGATTCTTGATGAGGCACCGGTGACTTTTGGCGACAATGTGTTCATAGCGCCCAACTGCGGCTTCTACACTGCCGGGCACCCTCTTGACGCTCCCTCCAGAAACCGCGGACTCGAATACGCGAAACCCATAACCGTCGGGAATAATGTGTGGATAGGCGCCGGCGTATCGGTGCTTCCCGGAGTGACTATCGGAGACAATTGTGTGATCGGTGCCGGCAGCGTTGTTACCCGTTCCATCCCCCCGTTCAGTGTAGCCGTGGGTAATCCCTGCCGTGTAGTTAAAACTCTCACCAACTCTGAGCATATCTGAACACCTGCACATGACAGCCATCATTCAAGGCGTATTTTACTAACCTCCACACAATTTTGACATCTTGGAAATTTTGCTGATTGCGAAATTTGTCATAACTTTGTTCTTAATTTCTGCCCAACAAAAACAGGAATCTAAATCCAATCTGATGTCAACAACATCCACACCTCATTTTGCCGCGGGACACATTCGTCATGTCTCGTTCGCAGAAACTATTAAACAACTGACAAGCAAATAAATACACCAACCGAATATGAAAAAGTTTTTGCCATTTATATTTGCGTTTCTCTTCTTCGCACCGCAGCACACAGCAGCAGAAACAAGAGAGATCACATTCTTCTCGAATCAATGGACTCAAGATTCCTTATTATGGGCGGCTGCCAACAAAAGTTATTTCCCGTCAGAGGATACGTCACCTCTTATACGTACAAAAGGCAACGGCGGAGGATATTTTATATATCAGGATATAAATCCAATCTTGTTTAAGCGCGACTCCTATCCTACTAATAATACCACTGCGGGGGTGACCTACCGCGGCAATGCCACAAATGAGAATCAAAGGTTTATACAAATAGACGCCTCTATGCTATATACGCTCAAAGCTTATGGAGGTAAGATTAAGAAAGTTGTTATGAAGGGCTATAGTACTAGTTATAGTTATCAGACTGGATATGTGCTAAATACTAAATTCCCTTTAACAGGATCTAATTTTTTAGACTCTCATGGTAACGCACTAAATCCGGAGGTTGATGGGGCAACTTTCACATTTGATAATATCGACGGTGACTTCACATTTAAATATAAGAGTGCCTCAATGGTGGGGATAAGTGAGATTAAGATCACTTATGAGGTGACAGAAAAACTGCCTACACACCCTCCGGTTCTTAATATCAATACCACCGATGCGAAATATTATGGTCTCAAACACACTCCGGCTACTGAAAACAGTAATGAAAAGATAGAATTTGCTATACCTATACCTATACCGACATCCAATGATAAATTAATATACTTCACTAATCCGCAACCTTATCTCAAACCGGTTGAAACATACTATACCTATACCGACATCCCGGTTCCCGCCGCACCACTTGCCTCAGGGGAAGAGTCGCCTTCACCCGAGAATGGTTGGGCAAAAATCACGTTGCGCTCAGGAATTACCCTACCGGCATCACTTCATCCGATTAAAGGTCCGGATACTTTCAAACTCCGCGCGGTAGCATATAATGAGGATAGCGGATGGAGCGAAGTGACTGAAATTGATGGGGAAGTTTATAGGTATGGACCACCTCGCGTGGATATAGAGAAAACCTGCAACGCCAATGATAGTGAAACTATGGGGGAGGTTACTTTCAACGAGGAAGAAAATACAATATATTATACCGGTTATAACCCTAAGGTTTATCTTACATCAGACGTAACACGTAATACCGATAAGAATAACTTTTGTATCCGTTATACTACTGACCTCTCCAAACCGACACAATCCTCAAAGATATATGTGGATCCTATACAAATTATTAACGGTACGCCTGCGGATAAACCCACAAACGGCACGAGAAACCTGATTTTTGCTTACTCATATGCCACTGCCTGGGGGAGTACAATGTCTGACACCAACGATGGTGGCTACGAGGTAATCCGTCTGGTGAGGAAAAATGACGATGAGGATGCGCCATCTATGGCTAGACCGATAATTGAAATCACTGATAATTCCCCCACAATCACTCTGCCGGGAGATATTGTCGGATATATCTCTCCCGATCTCCCCCTGAAATTCACAGCCGGAGATGTCGAGGGGCAGAGTGTTCACGGCGATCTCGAGTATCAGCTGTTTGATACATGGCAACAGAGTCCGGACGACAACGCATGGTTGCGGGTTCCTGAAGATGGCTTGACAGTTTCGGGAAAGGGTCGCTTATTTGTTCGCGAATACCTAAACAATCTCTACGAAGCCCCCTACTCCTATTTAGACTTCTCCCATAT
>CAMWYV010000130.1 GCA_947178565.1 uncultured Porphyromonadaceae bacterium
CGCCCCAGTTGTGACCGGGAAGACGCTTAACACCCCATGATTCGATACCTTCACCGTTTTCGCAGTGGATGTTCGGACCGAGGTAATCGATATATTTGCGGAACTTGATTGAATCCTCCTCTGAGATTACGCGAGGACCACCGTTTAGTTTTTCTCCAACCTGCCAGAAACGCCATTTGAGGAAGATTTTAACGTTGTCGGGATCGCTGGAGTTAACGACTCTACCCTGTGCGGGAGGACAGAAGTTTACGATAAGACGTGGGTCGCGGTCTGCGAAGTAGTCGTAGAGGTCTTTGCCTTCACCACCCTGGAAACCTGAGTTGGGGTTATTGATAGGCATACCGTTTTTCATGGAGAACATATCGACAGTGTGCTGAGGACCGTCGCAACGGTGAGCCTCCACGTGGATAAGGTCACTGAAACGGTGCATGAGAATCTCGTTGTACTCTTTGTAGAAGATAACGCCTGGCTTATCCTTCAAGCTTTCTGATGTGAGCATCTCGTCGTATCCTGCACCGGGATATTTGTTGTATCCGTTACCTGTGTAGAGTGTGGGATAGTCATTCATCAGCTCCTGTGAAATGGTGAGACACTTGTTAAGGTATTCCTGCCAGGGTTCGTCAAGACCGTGGTATTTAGCCCATGTGCCTTCACGGAGTAGGAAGCGGCTCAGAGCAGCCTTACAAGCGTTGGCAGTAAGAGGGTTGGTGCCGTCCTTTGATGTGTCACCGATATTTGCGATAGCGTATTCGAGACGTGCGATAATGCTGTCCGCAACCTGTTTGCGTGGAGTACGGGGACCGTAAGCCTCTTCGCTCTCATCGGTCAGAACCTCAGTGATATATGGGAAATCGCCGTATCTGTTGATCATCTCCATGTACCAGAATGAGTGGAAGAAATAGCCAACAGAGCGCCAGTGCTTTTTCTCTGCCTCGGTGAGGTTACCGTCATTTAGATGAGAGAGCATGATGTTAACCCGGCGGATATTGGCGAATCCGCTCTGACCCCATGTTCCATCTGCTGTGGTGGTAGGTGAGAACGTCTGCCATGCGTAAGGATTGTAACTGTTGTCACGGTTTGTCATCAGTCCGGACCAGAAGTCGCTGCTCCACTGACCTCCCCAATAGTATGAACCACCGCTGAAGTTGGTGAGGATATTGGCATTTGTAAACATACCGTAGCTGTTGTACATATATGCCTGGAAATTTTCGTATGTCTGGAAGGCATTCTGCTCGGTCAGACTGGTCTGGGGGTATTTTTCCAGAAAGTCATCGTTGCACGAGGTCATGCAGATGCCGGCAACTGCCAGACAAGCTGTTGAAAGTGCTTTGTATATTGGTTTCATTTTATTACGTATCAATTTAGGTTAGAAAGTAATAGAAGCTCCGAATGACCATGTGCGATAGAAGGGGTATGACCAAGACATGCTTTCGGGGTCATAGCCCTTAGGCAGTGATGTGCATGTAGCGAGGTTTTCTACGCTTACATATACACGGAACTGATTAACGGAAATCTTCTGGGTGAGAGCAGTGGGGAATGTGTAGCCGAGTGTCATGTTCTTGACACGGAGGTAAGCCGCATTCTGGAGGTACTTGGTGGAAGTACGTGTGTTGTAGCCTGCGTTCTGCTCCTGATTGTAGATACGGAAGAGTTTAGCATTGGGGTTTGCAGCGACCATATAGTCGGGGTCTGCGGGATCATAGCTCTTTGCTGTCCAGTAGTCTGTCTGATTGTAATAGATGGCTTGGAACACACCGTCAGCACCTGCTGCGCCAAAGGGATAAAGTGCGTTTCCGCCGAGTGCATAGTCACGTTTGCCAACACCCTGAAGCATAATGTCGAAGTCGATTCCTTTCCAGCTCACACCTGCATTGGCTCCGAACTGATAGCGGGAGGTGCTGTTGCCGATAACCTTACGGTCGCCCGGATCATCGAGAGTGCTTGCGCCGGTTGTGATGATGTTGTCACCGTCAAGGTCTTTGAACTTAACGTCACCGGGACGAACCTGCACACCCTGTACTGATGTAACACCTTCCTTGAGTACCCATGTTCCTGCAACAGCTTGATCATGGTCGAAATCATCGATAGAGTAGAAACCGTCACTTACATAACCCCAGATTTCGTTGATCTTACGTCCGGGTGCCCAAGCGCTGAGTGATCCGGTAGCATTATTGAATTTGGTAATCTTTGAAAGGTGGTCATAAACGTTTGCGCTGATGCGGTAGCTCCAGTCACCGATGCGATCCTGCCAACGGATAGATGCTTCCCAACCGTCAGTGCGCATGTTCGCTACATTCTGGGTTGGAGCAGCAGCACCGATTGTTCCGGGAATTTCAAGACCTGCGGCAAGCATGCCGAATGTATAGCGCTTGTAGTAGTCGAATGTACCGGTCAAGCGGTTGTTGAGCACGCTGAAGTCGATACCGAAGTCAAGAGTCTTTACGGTTTCCCAAGTGTAGTTTGCACGAACAAGACCCGGCATAGAGATAACGGTTACTTTCTGTCCGTCATTAAGCCATACGGTGCTGGGGTCGATATTCATGCCTGCGACGTAGCCGTAGGGGCTGATATTCTGGTTACCGATAGAACCGTAGGATACACGGGGTTTGAGCTCGGTGAGCCATGAGCGTGCGCCCTCCATGAAGCTCTCCTGAGAGATACGCCATGCACCTGAGATGGAGGGGAAGAAACCGTAGCGGTTTTTCTTGGGGAACTTTGATGAGCCGTCGTAGCGTGCGCTTACGTTAACAAGGTAACGCTCGTCGAAGTTGTAGGTGATACGACCGAATCCACCGCGGATAGTATATTCGGTATAACTGTCGCTCAGTGTCTTCTGACCTGTACCACCTTCAAATGACGGTACGGTAATCACAGCCTGACCCTGGACATTACCCTTCATCTCTGCATAGTTGTAGCTTTCCTGGTTGAAACCGAACATAGCTGTGAAGTGGTTCTTGCCGAGGTCGAGCTTGTAGTTGGTGTAAAGGTTGAGGGCGTTGTACTTGGTCACATACTTATTGATGGTATAGTTGTTTTTTGCCGCGTCGGTGGGGAATGTTTTCTGCGCGAGCTGAACATCGGCGAAACGAATCACACCGGTGTACCATTTATAGTCTTGATTAGTCTGGTTGTAGGTATATTCAGCTGTGATGGTCCAATCCTTGAGAGGAGTGATGATGGTTTTGGTCTGGATACGGGGAACAGAATATGTGTTTGACGCGGTAGGTGTAACCTGAAGTGAGTTATAAGGCGAGTCGATAATGAGGTCTTCCGAGCAGTTTGCCAGATAATCGGCAGGCATATAACCGTTGACAGGATACCATGAGATAAGACGTGTGGCATACGGGTCACGGATACCGCTTGACAGAGAGTTTGACTGACGGTTTGTGTAGAACATAGAAACCTCCTGTGTGAGCCATTTGGTGATATCAGCTGAAACGAATGAGCTGATAGCCTTACGGGTAAAGAGGTCTTTGTCGGTAACAAGTGGACCGTTGTTGCGGTTGTAGTTCGCCGACATACGGAAGCGGATACGGTCTGTGCCTCCTGACATTGTGATGTTGTGGTTTGTCATGGCACCTGTGCCGAGAATAGATCCCTGCACGTCACTTTCCTTGAGGTAGTAAATTCTGCCGTCTTCGGGATTTTTGTAGATACCGTTGTCAAGTACTCCCTCGAGATTACCTGCACGGTACTGACCGATGAGTTCTTCCCATGTGTCGAGATTGCCTTCACCAGCCCAATAGAGATTTGAGTAGCCGGCTTCGCGATATGCTGAGATATACTCAAGGAGTGAAGCCTGCTGCGGACGGTTGATAGATCTTTCCCAAGCCTGGTTGAAGTTGTAAGTCACGCTGATGCGGGCATCTTTGTTCGGCTTCTTGGTTGTGATGAGCACAACACCGCCGGCAGCGCGCGCACCGTAGATAGCGGAAGAAGCAGCATCTTTGAGCACGGTTACTGTTTCGATGTCATCGGGGTTCAGCTGTGCGATATCACCTTCAACGTTGTCAATGAGCACGAGGGGGCTACCGCCGTTGATCGAAAGGTCACCACGAATGTTGAGGCTCTTAGACTGACCGGGAGATGAAGCGCCGGAAACCATAAGACCGGGGATAGCACCCTGAAGTGCGGCAGCTGCGTTAACCACAGGACGGTCACCGAGCACTTCCGACATCTTCACCTGATCAACAGCTCCGGTGAGGTCAACTCTTTTCTGAGTACCGAAACCGACAACAACCACTTCATCGAGGGCATCGTTGGTGGGTGTCATGTTCACCGAGATAGGCTTGCCATCCCAAACAACAGAGACGGGATTATAGCCTACGTAAGAAATTCTTACTGTCGCACCCACTTTTACGTTTGAGATAGAGAACTTACCGTCAATGTTGGTAGAGGCTCCATTCTTACTACCTTCAACAAAAACAGATGCGCCGGGAAGCGGCTCTCCATCTTCATCGTAAACCGTACCGGTACATACGCCGGATTGCGGTGCCGAAGCTACAGCACTAATACCCCCCCCTATTTGGCTGTCTGCCAGCGCGTTAGGGGTGAAGGTCACAGATGCTACCAATGC
>CAMWYV010000131.1 GCA_947178565.1 uncultured Porphyromonadaceae bacterium
GTGCAATACCGCTCGTATAGCGGTTGTGCGAGATCATGACCGGCAGCACGTATATAGCTCGGGCGGTTGCCCTTACGGGTAGAAGCTGTCAGTGTAAACTGGCTGACAGCCATTATATCGCCGCCAACATTGCGTATATCAAGATTCATCACCCCCTCGTTGTCGTTGAATATCCGTAGTCCAACGGTTTTGGAGGCAAGCCATTGCGCATCATCTGCAGTGTCACCATGCTCTACACCTACCAGCACCATCATTCCGCCGTTTATTGCAGAATACAGTTTACCGGCTATGGATACTTCGGCTTGAGTGACTCTTTGAATAACAATACGCATAGCTTTTTTTTTAGTCGTAAAAATAGAACATCCGCTCCATCGGCAGCCATTTCTCCGATGAACTGGTACCGGCTTCAGCATCCTGGAGTTCACTCATATAGTCCTCCCACTCCTGCTGTCTCGGCAGGGTTGCAAGACGACTCATGGCGTTGTTCCAGTCAAAATCCTCCGGTGTCTCGACAATCATAACCAACTTAGTGCCGAGGATATAGATTTCCATTTCCAGAACTCCGACCTCTTTCAGTCCGTCAATTATCTCTTGCCAGATATTCCCTTTGGCATGACGGCTGCAATATTCATCAATTTTTGACTCATCGCGTAGGGCAAGAGTGCGTACAAATCTTTTTGTAGCAAATGGAAATCTCTTAACCGGGTATCCTTTTGGTGTTGTATTCATGATATATTTTAGCGCCTTGGACGTGGATTTTTATTTGGCTTAGGAGAACGTATTTTTGCAAGATTCTCCATGAGTTTATGCATATCTATCTCGTCTTTACCTTCGAGTCGCTTGAGGGCACGGACATTGCTATATTGGGTGTCCGTGCGATAACTTTGCCAGAGAAAGGTCACAACTTTGTCAGCATCGCGGTTGGTGCACATTCCAGGCACTGCAAAATATTCCGCGTTTACAATGTCGGTGATATTTCCGGCAGCAAAGAGGTTGAACAGTGCACGATATTTCTCGCTCTTCAAGTCAGAGCGTTTCCATACTTTGGATGAGTTCAGATATTCAAGGTCTGCTTTTTCTGCATTGATATCGGTTGCCGCAGTGTTTTCAACCTTAACTTCCGGTGCATGTTCTGAGGCAGTAATACTGTCCGGTGCAGTCTCATCCGTTACAATACTATCCGGCGCTTCAATGCTATCTGCCGATACTGTCGCTTGTTCGGGTTGTCCGCTTTCCATAAGTGCTATCTGTGTCACGTCCGTACTCTCTATATGCGAGTAATCGGAATCAGGAATCAAGGCAGGCAGATATTTGACGGCAGCCCATCCCGCGCCAAGAGCTATTGCTACAAATAGTATTATTATAAGCGGATTACCTTTTTTTCTCTTTTGGGTAGGGACAACATATTCCTCTTCATCTTCCTCAAGAGCCGATTCGTTCTGAGGGTTGGTGTAGAATGAATTGCGGTTATCCGGTTGAGGTTTAGTCTTAATGACACACTCTTTAGTCTCTACTTCAAAATCGGGCACCGGAGCATTGCGCAGTCTCACTATAGTCTCTTCCTCTTCTACAGGAACAGCTGTCGCATCAACCGCAATCACTATTGCCGCTTCGCGATCTCCCCCGCTGAATCTGGCGGAAACTATGTCTGTAAGCCCTGCGGTTGAGGTGAAGGTGCGCATAGCCCGGTGAAGAGATGGTTTGGATTCAACCGGATAGCAGCATGGCGATGGAACAGTGTGGAATCCGAATACTTCAAAAAGTTCCTCAGCTTTCAGTCCGGGGAGAGTCACACACTCGCGTAGCAGCCGGATAGCTGCCTGAGGCTTGATTCGGCAACCTTTGTCAATACCTAAGGTTGCGATGACAGTATTATCGCCGCTCCTTTTCCAGAGCGACACAATATTTTGATTGCCTGAAGTATCGAAAACAAATACTTCAGTGGCATTTAAAAACATTTCCAAAGGATTACCGGTAAATAGCGGAGTAACTTCCTTACCGAAAGAGATCAGTCTGGTTTCCGATTTGTCTGGTTTTATAACCGTGAGTGATAGCGAGATATAAGAATAATCTGTCATAGCTAAGGGCTTATGACTGCAAATTTACTCAACTTAAAGGTATAATACAACAGCAATGGCTGCTAACATCAAGCCCGGCGGTCGTATATTTTGTTGACGAGGTATCCGGTGCCCGTATGGTCAGGGCAAAAAAGACGAGCCTGATTCAACAGATCGGCTCGCCTCTTGATATATAGGATTGTGTCTTTATTCGTTGGGGTTCATAACAACTCCTGCAAGCAGAATTGTGCCGGTGGACTTCTCAGTGATAAGATAGATGAACGGATGGTCGAATTTTGCAATATCAGGTAGTGCCGAAGTTGCCATTCCCTTACCGATTGTCTCAACCTTTACCTTGCTGCCTTCTTCATCAACTTCAAGGCGTATATTCTGTCGGAATTCACCTACGACCATGGATTTATCAAAATTTATTCCAATTCCGGGCATATCCACTCCGGTAAATATATTGTTCGCACCGAGCGCTTTCATCGGATCAATCAGATCTGTCTCGATTGAAAGGTTAAGGCGGGGAAATATAATGTCAGTTGCGATATCGGTTTGTTCTCCAAGAATTTTCGGATCAGCAATAGCCTGAATCAGTTTGTCTGAATTTTCAGCGAGGAAATCTTTAATCTTTATTCTTTCATCCGGCATAACAGCGCTGAAAGCGAAAGCACCGTTTCCGTAGTCAAGAGTCACCACTGCGGTGGTATATATGTTTTCAGTATCGGCATCGGGTCCGTATAACAATCCGGTATAACCCTCTACCGGCGTACGGACAAGTTTACCGGAAACTTTTTCAGCACCACTCATCATATCAACCTGTGTAATTGTACCGTCGGTGAGTGTGAAATTGTCCTTTTTGGTTTTTGATTTGTCAAACCTACTTTTCCATACACCCTTGAAATATAGAGAGTTCAACCATATAGCCCGATCATTTTCATTAAGTTCATCAAGGATTTTAGGTATGGCTTTGTCAGTACGCTCACTCACCCAAGAATTGATGTCGGCGAGTGTTGCGGGATTGCGGAAATCAGCCATACGGATTTCCGATTTATATGTATCCTCAAGCATAGAGCGGTACGGGTCACTGAGGTGCACATAATTATTGTCGAACCATGAGCCGTTGGCAAGTTTGAGGGTTGCAGACTTGTCATGATTGGGCAGCGTGGCGAGCATCTTTGCATTGAATGAATTCAGAGCACTGAGATCATTATTTTCCAAGCCGAGAGCTTTAGTGAGTTCACTCAGGTCTTCGGTAGCAATGGCATTACCAAACATTCCGGCAACCATAGTAGCTCCGAGCGGTGAAACGGCAACGTTTTTGTTATCATCATTCTGATCAACAATAACCTTTAGCAAGTTGACCGAAAAATCGTTAAGGTCAGCTGACACCTCGGTTTCAGCTCGTGATAGCTCTATAGGGTTTAGCGGATTATTTTTTGTGAAATCATCAGACGCGCAGGACACTACAGCGATAGAGAGACAAGTAAGGAGGAATTTGTTCATAATTAGTTGTTTAGTGGGTTATTATCTAATTTAAAGTAGGGACATCACGAGTGATGTCTTCCGTGTCATTTTTAACAGTGCAGACATTGTGATACACCACGACCCTACAACAGAGTAAAAATTTGTTTATATTACATTAAGGTTTAGAAAAATGATTCCTGTATAAAATCATTTGTCAACCTATATTGAAGGGAGGGCATCTAAAAATCACCTGTTGATATAACCTGTATAGTACCCCTTAATAGTTTGGAATCTAATACAATATTCACCGTTAAGGTTGCCTAATGCAACAACAAATTCAGCTACATTATCATAGTTGCCAAGACAAGTTTCTCCGGTTTCCTCATAAATCAAATATTCATAAACTTCACCTATTGAAAGGGAACTGAATGAAACGGTTTCAGTATCGAAATCTATAAAGCACAGTACCGGAGCGGGCGGAGCTTTATGTTTTTTGTTTGCGGGCTCATCGTCATCGGGAATCTCCGTTGTGGGAGGTATTAGAGGCAATGAGATATCAGCTTTGCAGCAGAGCGGCAAAGCGAACAGAGTGGCTAAGATTACACAAAAGGTTTTTAATTTCATAAAAAATTAAATTTAATGTTGCGTAAATTTACTCAGCCACAATAGCTGAGGCAAATATTTGTGTGCGGAATGTTTGACGGCAGTGCGGATGAGTGCGGATAAAATCGCTTATAAATTTTATAATAAGCGAATTACCGCATCAACAATCTGCAGGGGATATTTATCACCCAGCAGCTTTTTAGATATTTCCGTGCGCCGGGAGGATACAGATCCTTTGGTTATAGAGAGGAGCGATGCGAGTTCGGACGGAGTGCATCCGCATTTAATCAAAAGCATGGTTTTTATGGCTTCAGGCGTTATATTAGCTCCACCGAGTATATTAAGGCTTTGTTTCCATTCGGGAAACACAGAACTGACAGTATCTTGTAGCCTTGTCCATGAAAAATGTTCCGGCAATGGCTGTTTATTC
>CAMWYV010000132.1 GCA_947178565.1 uncultured Porphyromonadaceae bacterium
TTTATAGTAAAGGATATAAAGCAACTATGTTATGAAACAGAGAGTTTTATTCGGAATGACAGGTATTGCGTTGCTCGGCTTGAGTATGAGCAGTTGCCTTGGGATGATGGAATCGACACTTGATGTGCCTCTGGGGTATGGAAGCAATGTCGGTGTGACTGTCAGCAATTATATCCCGCCGCTGGTGAATAACTGGGGATATGGCGGCTGGAACGGGCTTGGATGGTTTCCCGGTTCAGGTCCGGGTATAGCTCCGATTGTACCTCCTGTGCGTCCGGCTCTCCGACCGGGCACAGTGACCCCTCTGCCTCCTGCCAATAATTGGCGTCCCCCGGTAAACAACACATGGCGTCCTCCGGTAATTAGCAAGCCGTCAACCCCGGCTCCAGCTCAAGCTCCGAATCGTCCGGGTACTTCAAACTCAAATATCAATTATCGCCCGGTGGATAAGTTACCAACGAGTTCGCAGGGTAGGCACTAATTGAATTCGGTAAACGCAACAGGAAGAAGTGATCGGACGGACGGGATAATGAAAATTTCGTCAGAGCCTACCAATATGACTTTCACGGGTTTGCCGGCAAGAGTTTCATATTCAAGGAGCGACTGTCGGCATGCTCCGCAAGGTGCTATGGGTGCTTTGATTTCGGATCCATCGGTATCCCGTGCTGCAATAGCAATAATTTCAAATATAGCTTCGGGGTAGCGTGAGTGTGCATAGAAAGCAGCTGTACGTTCTGCGCACAATCCGCTGGGATATGCTGCATTTTCTTGATTCGATCCGGAAATGATTTCACCGTTTGATAGCAAAATTGCAGCTCCGACTCTGAAATGACTGTATGGAGCGTATGAGCGGGCTGTGACAGATCTTGCCGCGTCAACGAGTTTTCGATCCGTCTCACTAAGCTCGGGATACTGAGTGACAGTGAGCGGAACGATTATATCTATTTTTTTCATTATATTTGTGTGATTCGCGGTTTACAGGGCACACTATGTCCGCTTACTTTATTATAAGGGATTTCAGGCGGTCGCCACCGTCCTTGTCATTGGTGATGGAGCGGTAATATTTTTCATCATATCCGGGAAATTCAGGATAGACCGGCATTCCATATTCATCGCGCTCGAATTTGCCGTCTTTCTCTTTTTTGATGTTACCGTCAAGGAACTTCACTAATAGATAGTCGCCGAGGGCACGGTAGCGCTTAGTGTAGTCTGTAGTGCGCTCTGCAGTAAATTTATTGAGCGTTTCTGCAGCTTGATCCGGAGCGAGTTTTCCCACCTTTTTTGCCAATAACGGAATTTCAGCGTGTATAGAATCTTCAATAGCCGACTGCACTTTGCGAATGTCAGGAATCATCTGCGAGTAGCGGTTGTATGCCTGGTTAGCGACATAGTTATTAATCCAGAACGCACTATCCCAGGAAAGGTTATACAGGTCTCCGTTTCCTACGGCAAATTCGTGAGGTACAGCATCGGCGCCGTTGAAAACAGGGATGTAAACGCATGTATTTGCGTCATCCACTCCAAACCAAAGAATGCCTTTCATCGGGTTGGGATTGCTCTCATTCATTTGGCTAACAAAAGAAAATCCTGTCTGCTGTGTGGCAATAGCTCTTTCATGGGTATATTCGGTATCATCCACCTTATAGGTGAGTGGACGCCACCTGTAGGGCACTTTGTAAGGACCGGCACCGATATCCTGAGTCATATCCATGGGAGTGCCTTCGAAATGGTCTCTCATCATAGCCTGCATATCTTTCACTGATACCGGTTCCGACGGTTTAATCCAGAGGGGAAGAGGATCGCCCTCTCCTTTGAGTACCCAGTTGAGGTATGAAGTCATGTTGTCTGCGTGCTTGTTGTAGAAAGCCCACACTCTGCCATCGCATCCTCTGAGGGCACCCCCGTCAAGTTCTGCATACGCACGTGAGAAACTGAAATCTTCGTCCTTGCCGCTGAAATACCCTTTTTTTCTTGCAAATTCAATAACGTCGGGAGAATAAATTGTTTCCGGGTCATTGAGTGGAAAAGTATGGATGCGTGAGTGGTTTGCGTGTCCGCTGATGCAGTCGTCAGGCACTCTTCGCGCAACCCAGACCGCACCTTTGTCCTCTTTGCCTTTACCGATGAGTTCCATAATCCATGCTTCGTTGGTGTCGGCAATCGAAAAACTCTCGCCGCTGCTTGCATAACCATAGTCTTTCACGAGGTCGGTCATTATCTTGATTGCCTCGCGCGCTGTTTTTGCTCTCTGGAGTGTGATATATATAAGAGAGCCGTAGTCAATGAGTCCGGAGCCTTCCAGTTCGGGTTTTCCTCCCCACGTACTTTCTGCGATGGTGAGACCGTGCTCGTTCATATTGCCGAGGGTACGATATGTATGGGCTACCTCGGGTATTTCACCAAGTGGTTTGCCGGTATCCCATTCAACTACAGCACGCATGGAACCGGGAGTATGATCGGCTGCCGGTTGATTGTATAATTCGCCGTAAAGAGTATGAGAATCTGCGGCGTAAGTGATCATGACGCTACCGTCGGTGGTGGCTTTTTTGCCGGCTATTAGGCTGGTGCACGCAAATGCAGATGGTGTAATGGTTATAATAGCCGAAGCAAGAAGTGTTCTGATATTCATCGGTCGGGTTGCCTGACAGGCAAAATTTAATGTTTTATAAGATTATAGTGTTAGTGGGCTGCTTGTATCATGCTCACCACTATGGGCTTTAGTCCGGTGAAGAAGCATTCAACGGCTATGACCATAAGGATGAGTCCCATCAGACGCATCATTACGTTGTTTCCGGTTTCTCCTATAACTTTAACCAATCGGGTAGAAGCTCTGAGAATGAAGTATGTGACAATATAGATTAATCCTATACTTGCAAGCAGCACAATGCGTAGTGTCCAGGTATTGGCATCATCCATGAGCATGATTCCGTTAGCAATCGCACCGGGTCCACAAAGCAGGGGAATAGCAAGCGGAGTGATGGAGATATCCTCCACGTAGGTTTTGATTTCCTCCTCTTTCAATTTTATGTGGGTGAATTTAGCCTGAAGCATATCGTATCCGATTTTAAGGATAATGATTCCGGCTGCAATTCTGAATCCATTGGTGGAAATGCCGAAAAATTTGAAAAGAAATTGCCCGGCAAGGGTGAAGGTTACTAAAGTGATGAAAGATAGGATAGTAGCCCGTCTGACAATCTTGGCTCTTTGCGCCTCATCCATGCCTGATGTCATGGTCAGGAACACAGGCATGGTACCCAATGGGTTGGCGAGGGTAAAGAATGATGTAAGGCAAATGAATGCGAAAGGTAACACTGAAGTGTCCAACATCGATGCCGTATTTAGAATTCAGCGTTATTTGGAGTTCTCGGGAACGGAATGACATCACGTATGTTAGTCATACCGGTAACAAAGAGTACAAGTCTCTCGAATCCGAGCCCAAATCCGCTGTGAGGCACAGTGCCAAATTTGCGGGTGTCGAGATACCACCACATATCTTTCATAGGGATATTCATCTCTTCAATGCGGGTAAGGAGCTTGTTGTAATCAGCTTCTCTTTCAGAGCCACCGATGATTTCACCGATTTTGGGGAAGAGAACGTCCATTGCCCGGACAGTTTTTCCATCCTCGTTCAGTTTCATATAGAAAGCTTTGATGTCTTTAGGATAGTCTGTGAGGATGACCGGACGCTTGAAGTGCTCTTCAACGAGGTATCTTTCGTGTTCGCTCTGCAGGTCTGTGCCCCATGAAACAGGGAATTCAAATTTTTTGCCGCTCTCTTCGAGAATTTTGACACCTTCGGTATATGTGAGGCGAACAAATTCATCTGCGAGCACCCCTTCGAGGCGAGAAATGAGTTCCGGGTCATACATCTGGCTCAGGAATTCAATGTCGTCCTTGCAATGGTCAAGCGCATAGCGCACGCAGTATTTGATGAACTCTTCCGCGAGATCCATATTCTCCTCGATTTCATAGAAAGCCATTTCTGGCTCAATCATCCAGAACTCGGAGAGGTGACGCGGTGTATTTGAGTTCTCGGCTCTGAAAGTGGGTCCGAAAGTATAAATAGCACCAAGTGCAGTAGCTCCAAGCTCTCCTTCAAGCTGACCGCTGACAGTAAGAGCGGTGGGCTTGCCGAAGAAATCCTGAGAATAGTCTATGGCTCCGTCTTCTGTGCGGGGCAGGTTGGCGAGGTCAAGGGTAGTAACCTGAAACATAGCTCCGGCACCTTCGCAGTCGCTTGCAGTGATAAGGGGGGTATTGAGGTAGAAGAATCCCTTTTCCTGAAAGAATTTGTGCACGGCAAACGCGAGTGCGCTGCGGATACGCAGAACTGCACCAAAGGTGTTTGTGCGCGGACGCAGATGGGCTATCTCACGTAGAAATTCGAGTGTATGACCTTTTTTCTGCAGCGGATAGGCTTCAGGATCGCTTGCACCAAGTAGCTCGAAGGAATCAGCCTGAATCTCGGTGGTCTGTCCTTTACCCATTGACTCGACGAGCTGGCCGGTGACTATTCTACTTGAGCCGGTGGTCACAC
>CAMWYV010000133.1 GCA_947178565.1 uncultured Porphyromonadaceae bacterium
GGTTTTCATTCCGGAGAGCGGACCAAACATCACAGAATCATTCTGAGGAATGGTGAGACCGAGGAAGTTACTTTCGAATTTGTGACTGCCGTTGTGCTCCATTCTGGTGCGCTTCTCATGTTTCGGATTGATTAGGTTTAGCTCAATCATGAGCTGGCAACCGTTGCAAATACCGAGGCTGAGAGTATCAGGGCGCTCATAGAAGTTTTTAAGCGCTTTTTCCGCTTTAGGATTCCACTTGAAACCTCCAGCCCATCCTTTTGCAGAACCGAGAACGTCTGAATTGGAGAATCCTCCACAGAACACAATCATATTCACATCTTCAAGTGTCTCTCTACCGCTCATGAGGTCTGTCATGTGCACGTCTTTAACATCAAATCCGGCAAGGTAAAGCGAATATGCCATTTCTCTGTCGCCGTTTACGCCCTTCTCACGGATGATAGCGGCACGGATACCGGATTTCTCGTGCTTGCCGAGAGTCAGACCGCGCGATGCGAGTTTACCATCGAATCCTTTGGGGAAGCGATAGCGGACAGGCTGTTTCTTATAGTTCTCGAATCGTGCTTTGGCGTGAGCTTCTCCGCTCTGCTCGCAGTCAAGGAGATATGAGGAGCGGTACCACACATCGCGCATATAGTCAATGTCGATGAGCCGTTCTGTGCCATCATGATTAACCATGAGTATTCTTTCGGGAACAGTGGTGCCGATAACTTTAGCGGAAACTCCGGCAGCCTCAAGAGATTTAATGGTGGTTTCAACACTTCTGTCTGCAATCTGGAGTACAAGAGCCGGGTTTTCAGCGAAGAGAATCTTGACAAGATCTTTCTCACCCGCGGCAACGAATGCATCGGTGTTGAAATCAATACCTCCGGTAGTGTTTGCAAACGCCATTTCAAGAAGTGTGGTGACCAGACCTCCGGCGCTTACATCGTGGGCGGCGAGTATAGAACCGCTCTTGACAAGGCGTTGCACTGCCGCAAATGCTTTAGCAAACAGTTCGACATTTTTAACAGTGGGAGCGTCCGAGCCGATTTTGTTCAGACTCTGGGCGAAAGCACTTCCGCCGAGGCGGAGAGTGTCTCCTGAAAAGTCTATATATAATAAGGTGGATTTTACATTTCTGAGGACGGGAGATACTGTGCGGCGAATGTTGCTTACTTCACCAGCGGCTGAAATAATCACTGTGCCGGGGGCAAATACCCTGTCGTTACCGTATTTCTGGGTCATAGAAAGTGAGTCTTTGCCGGTGGGTATATTGATGCCGAGCTTGCAGGCGAAATCGCTACAAGCTTCTACAGCCCGGTATAGAGCCGCATCTTCTCCGGCGTTCTTGCACGGCCACATCCAGTTGGCGCTCAACGAAACTGATTTGAGACCGTCTTTGAGCGGTGCGCCCACAATATTTGTGAGTGCTTCGGCAATAGCCATAACCGAACCTTTGGCAGAATCAGCAAGGGCAACCTGAGGGGCATGACCGATAGATGTCGCTATACCTTTCTTGCCACGGTAGTCGAGTGCAACCACACCACAGTCGCTGAGTGGGAGCTGAAGTTCTCCCTGACATTGCTGGCGTGCAACCTTACCGGTTACCGAGCGGTCAACCTTATTTGTTAGCCAGTCCTTGCAAGCCACAGCCTCAAGGCTGAGCACATCTCTGAGATATTCTTCTATTCTGGAATCGGTGTATTCAGCGT
The DNA here is from genome assembly GCA_947178565.1 of uncultured Porphyromonadaceae bacterium. Taxonomy (GTDB): domain Bacteria; phylum Bacteroidota; class Bacteroidia; order Bacteroidales; family Muribaculaceae; genus Paramuribaculum. The sequence continues at coordinate 1,695 of CAMWYV010000133.1, forward strand.
CTTTATACGAAAGGGTCTGAGTGGTGTCGGTCATCACAGTCTTGGGAGAATTGCCGAACATATCAGCCATGGCAAGATCTATAGGCCGAACACCGTCTTTCTGCTCGAAAACAAATCGGTCATCGCCTGTGGTTTCACCCACAACATAAAGAGGGCTACGCTCTCTCTCGGCGATACGGTTTACAAGTTCGATATCCTTTTCCTTGATAACCAAACCCATTCTTTCCTGACTTTCGTTTCCTACAATTTCTTTAGCCGAGAGTGTGGGGTCACCAACCGGCAGAGCTGCCATATCGATTTTGCCTCCGGTGCTCTCAACGAGTTCTGAAAGGGCATTGAGGTGACCGCCGGCTCCGTGGTCGTGGATAGATACAATGGGGTTTGCGTCACTTTCTGCAAGGGCGCGGATAACGTTGCTTACACGTTTCTGCATTTCGGGGTTGGCGCGCTGAATCGCATTGAGTTCGATAGAGTTGTCATAGCTGCCAGTCTCAACCGACGATACGGCTCCACCTCCCATACCTATTCTGTAATTGTCACCACCGAGAATCACAACTTTCTGTCCGGGAGAGGGTTCACCCTTTATAGCATCTTTTTTGGCAGCGAAACCAACACCTCCAGCAAGCATGATAACCTTATCATATGCATACATTCTACCATTTTCATCATGCTCGAATGTCAGAAGTGAACCGCAAATTAGAGGCTGACCGAATTTATTACCGAAGTCGGATGCTCCATTAGATGCTTTTATAAGAATTTCAGCAGGTGTCTGATATAGCCATACCCGGGGATTCATCATGAGCTCCCATCGGTGGTCAGGCGACATTCTGGGATATGAAGTCATATACACAGCGGTACCGGCGATTGGCAGACTTGCCTTGCCTCCTCCGAGACGGTCACGGATTTCACCTCCGCTACCGGTTGCTGCGCCATTGAACGGTTCTACAGTAGTTGGGAAATTATGAGTTTCGGCTTTGAGGGAAATTACAGTGCGTACCGGCTTGATGTCGAAGTAGTCTGGACGGTCGGGATTTTTAGGGTAGAACTGGTCGATTTCCGGACCTTTGACAAAGGCAACATTATCTTTGTATGCGGAAACCAGCCCATTGGGATTTTCCTGTGAAGTTTTTTTGATTAGTTTGAAAAGGCTTGACGGTTTCTCCTTTCCGTCAATGATGAATGTGCCGTTGAATATCTTGTGACGGCAGTGCTCTGAGTTAACCTGTGAGAAGCCGAATACCTCGCTGTCGGTGAGAGGACGACCGAGTTTTTTTGAGAGGTTTCTGAGGTAGTCTTCCTCTTCCGGACTCAGTGCAAGCCCCTCCGCCTTGTTGTATTCCGCAATGTCCTCAATGTAAACGATGGGCTCAGCAGTACGACCGGCATTAAAAATGCCGCCGTTGAGTCCATCGTAAACTCTTTCGAGCATTTTATCATGTTTTGGAGGGTTTTCCTTAGCGAGGGAGTATTGCTCAATCCTGGTGATTCCGTTGATACCCATATTCTGGGTGATTTCCACCGCATTGGTGCTCCAGGGTGTTGTCATCTCTTTTCGGGGTCCTACGAAGAGTCCTTTTACGGATTTGGATACTAGTGGTTTAGCTCCATCGAATAGCCAGGTGAGCTTTTCGTTTTCCTTTTCGGAAAATTTGTGGTCGGTTTCTACGGCGATAACCGTTGAAGTTCCCTTTTTGAAGAATACTACCATTTCTGTGTGATAACGGTTGTTTATAGGGTTTAATTAAAGCGCAAATTTATCAAAAAAATCGGAGGAGTGAGGCCAGTTGTCATTATTTTATTGCCGATATTTATTAACAATAGCTGCGTTCGGTATAATTATTCCTCCGGGATTTGAATCGTAGAATTCAATCAGCCACGCGCTACCACGTTGTTTTACTTGCTTTACATTAGACCATTGTATGGTCTGTGTAGATTGAATTTTACCTTCGGAGTCAATAAATGTAAGTTCCATACGGACGCCGGAAATAATTTTTATTCTTTTTTCTGATACGGCAAGCCTTGCCTGGGGGGTGAGTAACCGCGAGAAATAAGCGTTTGCCAGCATAAATGGAGCTATGAGAAATAGGAATATCAGGTCAACAAACAGCCAGCGGGTATCAGAAATGAATGCAAATGTACTGATAATAATAAGCGGTAGTACGATCATCCACCATCTGCGGCTTATGACATCGGTAACAGCCCAACCGATATAGTCGCTCGCCGATGATTTGAAAATATCGGTTTCGATGACGGTGCCGGGCATAACAAAATCCTCCGTCTTGCAGACGCAGACGGAGGATGCGGTAATATTTTCAGTTTCAGTCGTCAAGTTTGTGAATTACAAGTCCAGATCTGAGTTTAGGTTCAAACCATGTGGTTTTAGGAGGCATGATGTTGCCGGTGTCGGCAATGTCCATAAGCTGTTTCATAGAGACCGGATATAGGGCGAGTGCCATAGCCATTTCTCCAGAATCAACCCTACGCTTGAGTTCTCCGAGACCTCTGATACCTCCTACAAAATCAATTCTCTTATCGCTTCTCAGGTCATGAATGCCAAGAATGTCTCTGAGAATCAAGTCGCTGGAGATAGTGACGTCAAGCACTCCTATCGGGTCGTTGTCATCATACCGTCCCTCGCGGGCAGTTAGGCTGTACCATTTGCCGGGGAGGTATAATGCGAAGTTATGTAGTCCTGTCGGTGTATGTGTTTCATCACCGATTTCTTCAACGATGAAATCCTTGTTGAGAGCCTCAAGGAATTGCTCAGGGGTGAGACCGTTAAGGTCTTTGACTACACGGTTGTAGTCATGTCTATTATACACATCTGACGCTGCAGACGA
>CAMWYV010000134.1 GCA_947178565.1 uncultured Porphyromonadaceae bacterium
ATATTCCTCGAAACCGCGCGGTTCACCCGTGGTATCCGTCCTGCTATCAATGTTGGTATCTAAGTGTCTCGTGTGGGTGGTAACGCACAGATTAAGTCAATGAAAAAAGTCGCAGGTACTCTCAAAATCGACCAGGCGCAGTTCCGCGAACTTGAATCGTTTACCAAATTCGGTGGAGACATCGACCCCGTTACCGCGAGAGTTATCGACAAAGGTCGTAAGAACGAGCGTCTGCTCATTCAGCCCCAGTACAAACCCCTTGCTGTTGAAGAAGAGGTTGCCGTTATCTATTGCGGCACAAAGGGGCTCCTTGAAAATGTGCCTGTTGACAAAGTCGCTGAGTTTGAAAAACTCTTCCTGCAGCTACTGCACGCACGTCACCAGGCAGATGTGCTTGACCCAATCCGTCAGGGACAGCTCACTGACGAAATCGCGGAAAAAATTACAGCTGCCGCACAGGAAATAGCTGCAAGATATAATTGATAGAACTAATATAAACCGGTCACCAGATAAGCATGGCAACACTTCGAGAGCTTAAAGCACGAATCGGATCCGTAGCTTCGTCACAGAAGATTACCGGAGCCATGAAGATGATCTCTTCTGCCAAGATGCACAAGGCGGAGCAGAGTCTCAGACGGTTGCAGCCATATCGAAAGGGTATTGAGGGCATCATAGCCAATCTTCTCGGAGCGGATACGGAATTTACTTCACCGCTTATGACTCAGCGACCGGTCAACCATATCACAATCGTTGTATTTGGTTCGGATGACGGTCTGTGTGGTGCATATAATGTTAATATATTCAAGATCCTGGCTGCAAAACTACAGGATATGAGAAATACATACGGCGCTGAAACACCGGTCACTATATATCCCGTAGGCAAAAAAATGCTCAAGGCGGTTTCCAAGCTTAAATCGGCTACTGTGGATGTCCGCACAAGAGAAGGAGTTGACTCCAAAACCACCGGAGAGGGAGTAAAGGTATTTGTTGACTATCTCAGGGAACGTTTTGAAGCTGGAGAAACCGACAAGGTAGATTTCCTCTACATGAACTTCAAGAGCGTTAGCCGTCAGCGTCCGCTGTTCGGACAGCTCCTGCCGGTCACTCAGGAGGCGTTTGAATCCGCAGGCTCACATAATACCTGCAAGCCGTATATTTTCGAGCCATCCGCAACCGCCATTTTCAATACCGCCCTTCCTATGCTCCTTCTTGCGGTTATGCAGGACATCTTTACCGAAAACAGAGCTTCGGAGCAGGCAGCGAGAGTAATGGCTATGCAGAGCGCCAATGATAATGCCACCAAGCTCCTCGAGCAATTGCAACTGGAATACAATAAACTCCGACAGCAGAGCATCACCACCGAACTGCTCGATATTCTCGGAGGACAGATAAAATAAGCATAAACGAAAAAGTAATTACAAATAATAAACCATGGGTAGTGTAAAAGACTATTTTTCATCATTAGGTTCAGGCATCGCCAGCCTCTTGAAAGGCATGCAGGTAACCGGTAAGGAATTTATCACCCCTAAAATTACTGAGCAGTATCCCGAAAACAGAGACACTGTCAAAGTACCCGAAAGATTCAGAGCTGTTCTCGAACTCAAATATGATGACGAGGGACGCCACAAATGTATCGCTTGCGGAATCTGTGAAAGAAACTGTCCCAACGGCACCATCACACTCACGACCAAGATGGTGGACACTCCGGATGGCAAGAAAAAACGCAAACTCGAAAAATACCAGTACGATCTGGGAAGCTGCACATTCTGTCAGCTTTGCGTGTCTTCATGCCCGCAGGACGCACTTCAGTTCTCAAACGATTTCGAGCAGGCGGTTTTCACTAGAGACAAACTCGTAAAGAAACTCAACTATCTTCCCGAGAAAGAAGAGCCGGCTCCCTCACCTGAGGAGCTTGCACGCATTCAGGCTGAAAGAGAAGCCAAGATAGCTGCGGCTAAGGCTGCCGCTGCCGCAAAGAAAGCCGAGGCTGCCGCTGCTCAGGCTATCGAAAAGAAAGAAGAAAAGGATGAAGCCGGAAATTAAGGCGAAACCAAATAAATTAGATAATAATAACTAATCATAAGATATGGAATCAGTAGGAAGTATCATCATGTATGTGATAATCGCTCTGTCGATTGTCGTTTTCTCGGTACTCACTGTGACCACTCGCAAAATCCTGCGTAGCGCTACATATCTCCTGTTTACACTATTCGCTACAGCCGCGCTCTACTTCAAGCTCGATTACGAGTTTCTCGGAGCCGTACAGATTGCTGTGTATGCCGGAGGCATTGTCGTGCTTTTCGTGTTCTCGATTTTGCTGACGTCACACCCGGGACACAGCAGTGAAAAACTCGTATCCCGTAAGCGTGTACTTGGATTGACTCTCGCGCTTGCAACACTCGTTATCGCCGGTTATGCGCTCATAAGCCGCTGCTCGGTGATGTTCGCTAAGCTCCCCGAGATGGAAAATCCCGCTATGAGTAAAATCGGTGAAACACTTATGGGCACCGGAGCAGGAGAATATCTTCTCCCGTTTGAAGCTATCAGCGTGCTCCTTCTCGCTTGTATAATCGGTGGCGTAGTTGTTGCCCGCAAAAGATAATGTGCACTATGGATATTACAGTAATCTACTATTTGGTACCATCGCTGATTATGTTCTGCTGCGGAGTTTACGGATTCGTCACCCGCAAGAATATGATTGCGATGCTGATTTCGCTTGAGCTTATGCTCAATAGCGTGGACATCAACTTCGTTGTGTTCAATAGATATCTCTTCCCCCATCAGCTCGAAGGTATGTTCTTCACTCTATTCGCTATCGCTATCGCTGCTGCTGAAACAGCGCTTGCTATAGCAATCATTATAAATATTTTCAGAGCTTCGAAGAATATCGACGTGACTGATGTAACTAAAATGAAATTTTAAAGCGCCATGGACATCACTTTACCTCTTTTGATACTGGTCATTCCGCTGTTCATGTTCCTTCTCCTGGGACTTGTGGGAATGAAGATGAGCCACAGGCTCGCAGGCACTCTCGGCACCCTCGGCATGGGTACCGTTCTTGTGCTCTCATATATTACAGCGCTTACCTATTTTTATAGCGGTGCGCCCGAATTTATCACCTCTGCCGGCGAACGCCTCCAGTACACTGTTTTCAATGTCACATGGCTGCAGTTCACCGACTCACTCGTGATAAAACTCGGTTTCCTCCTCGATCCTATCTCGGCTATGATGCTCATTGTCATCCCGACAATCTCCTTTATGGTGCATCTCTACAGCCTCGGATATATGCGCGACCATCACGGAGTGTATGAGCATGGATTCCAGAGATTCTACGCTTTCCTCTCGCTCTTCAGCTTCTCTATGCTTGGGCTTGTGGTTGCAACCAACATTTTCCAGATGTACATCTTCTGGGAGCTCGTGGGTGCGTCATCATACCTTCTCATCGGATTCTACTACAAGAAACCCTCTGCGGTATCTGCATCTAAGAAAGCGTTTATCGTTACCCGATTCGCCGACCTCGGATTCCTTATCGGTATTCTCGTGCTTTCATACTATACAGGCACATTCAACTTCGCTGACCTCACATCAGCGCCTGTTGACGGCATCGCTAATGTAAGTCAGGTGAGTCTCACCACCGCCGAAGGTATCAAGGCTATGTTCACAAACAGCCCCGCTCCCATGTTCATGGGCGCATCAGTTATGACCTGGGCGCTCGTTCTCATCTTCATGGGCGGTATGGGTAAATCGGCTATGATGCCTCTCCACATCTGGCTCCCCGATGCTATGGAAGGTCCCACACCTGTCAGCGCGCTAATCCACGCCGCAACCATGGTGGTTGCAGGAGTTTACCTCGTGGCACGCCTGTTCCCGCTATACCTCATGGAAACAGCCGCACTTGACATCATTGTGGTTGTAGGCGCACTCACCGCGTTCTATGCGGCTATGGTTGCCTGCACGCAGATTGACATCAAGCGTGTGCTCGCATTCTCTACAATTTCGCAGATCGCGTTCATGATGGTTTCTCTCGGCGTTGCTCGCCCGGAGTTCCACCACGGTTTGGGTTACATGGCCGGTATGTTCCACCTGTTCACCCACGCTATGTTCAAGGCGCTCCTCTTCCTCTGTGCCGGCGCCCTTATCCATGCGATCGGTTCAAACGACTACACAGCGATGCACGGTCTCCGCAAATACATGCCTATCACACATATCACATTCCTTATCGGATGTCTCGCGATTGCCGGTATTATTCCTTTCGCAGGATTCTTCTCGAAGGATGAGATTCTCACCGCTTGCTTCGGTCACTCGATCGTGTGGTATATATGGATGTCACTCGTTGCCGGACTCACTGCATTCTATATGTTCCGTCTCTACTACCTCATCTTCTGGTGGAAAGAGCACAAAGTGGAGAATCCTCACCACGCGCCCCACGATCAGCCCTGGACCATGACGCTCCCTCTTGTCATCCTCGCGGCTATCTCTTGCGTTTCCGGTTTCTTGCCTTTTGTAAATCTCGTTACCTGGAAC
>CAMWYV010000135.1 GCA_947178565.1 uncultured Porphyromonadaceae bacterium
ATATTATACCATGCGGTAGGAATTTCTTTTTCTTGTAAAATGAATTTCTTTGAATTAGAATCGTTTGCCACTGAGTCAGATATTTATATGTGAAAATTATAGTTTTGACAAAGATAGTAATTTTTTATTACGCGGATGTTTTGATGGAATATTTTGACATGGATGTGAATTTTTTGCAGGAAAATTGTTAATAAGTTCGGTAATACAGGTTGATGCGGGCTAAATAAGCTCCGTATTTTTGCCTAAATTTGCAATCAATAATAAAATATTATGGAAATTATCAAAAATCAAGAGTTTGGAGGAGAACGTCCTCTGTTCGGATGTCATAATCTAAAACTGGAAAATGTAACCATTCATGCCGGTGAGTCAGCTCTTAAAGAATGTAGCTATATAGATGCTGTGGGCTGTCGATTTGAAGGTAAATATCCTTTCTGGCATGTAAACCGCTTCAGTGTCAAAGACTGTGTTTTCACCGAAGGCGCACGTGCTGCTCTGTGGTACTCCCATAATCTTGATATGAAATCAACTTTAGTTGAAGCACCTAAAATGTTTCGTGATATGACCGGTATCCGTCTCACTGATGTGAAAATACCAAACGCTCAAGAAACATTATGGCACTGCACAGATATAGAAGCAGAGAATGTGAGTGTGGAACATGCTGACTATATATTCATGCACTGTGCTGATATAAAACTGAATAACTGGCATCAGCAAGGTAACTATTCTTTTCAGTATTGCCATAATGTTGAAATCCACAACGCTAAGATTGATTCAAAGGATGCTTTCTGGAATACAGAGAGTGTTACTGTATATGATACCGAACTTACTGGAGAATATCTCGGATGGTATTCTAATAACCTGCGACTGGTGAGATGTAAGATTTCAGGCACTCAGCCTTTGTGCTATTGCAAGAATCTTATTCTGGAAGATTGTATTTTTGAACAGGACAGTGATCTTGCCTTTGAAGAAAGTTATGTTGACGCTACAGTAAACAGTATTATAACCAGTGTAAAAAATCCTACCAGCGGAATAATACGAGCTAAAGGTTACGGTGAAATAATTCTTGATGAGAATATAAAAGCTCCTGCTAACTGCAAAATCGAAACTATATGAGCTATTTTGACGAGGCACCACAGCGGCGAGGTACCGGTAGCTATAAATGGGACGATACGGATGATGCGGAAGTGATTCCCATTTGGGTAGCAGATATGGATTTCCGTACAGCTCCGGTGGTTATAGAAGCTCTGAGACGACGTGTTGAACACGGCATATTCGGCTACACTTTAGTAAGAGAGGAATATTATTCATCCCTTACAAACTGGTTTGCCAGGCGTCATAACTATATATTCGATGCCGATCAAGTTATATATACTTCGGGAGTTGTACCGGCATTATCCGCTATCATCAAAGCTCTTGCTCCGGCAGGAAAAGGAGTGATAGTGCAAACACCTGTGTATAATTGCTTCTTCTCCTCTATACGTAATAACGGCTGCGAGATAATCGAAGCACCACTAAAAAGAGTAAATATAGATGCCTCATCATTTACCTATCACATGGATTTTGATATGCTTGAAAAAGCCTGCTCACAGCCTGATGCCACTCTGATGTTGCTTTGCAATCCTCATAATCCTGCCGGAAGATGCTGGAATATTCAAGAACTTCAAAAAGTAAGAGATATATGTGCTGCAAATGGAGTCAGAGTTATAAGTGACGAGATTCATTGTGAACTCACCATGCCTGGTTTTACTTACGTGCCATACGGCAGTATTGATTCTAACGCTATAATATGTCTTTCACCTTCAAAAGCCTTCAACACCGCAGGTCTTCAAATAGCAAACATAGTGTGTCCGGATTCAACAATAAAAGAAGCTATTAATAAAGCTATTAATATTAACGAAGTGTGTGATGTCAATCCGTTTGGTCCGGAAGCACTTAAAGCTTCTTATTCACCTGAAGGAGAAAAATGGTTGGATGAGCTGAAAGGATACCTGTGGGAAAACTGGCTTTATACCCGCGATACTCTTGCGCAACGGCTGCCTGAATGTCCGGTCACCGTGCTTGAAGCTACTTACCTGCCATGGATAGATGTAAAATCACTAAATATTGAATCACAGTATCTTGAAGAAGTACTTAAAAAAGAAGCTAAAGTATGGGTAAATGCAGGCGATATGTATGGAAAAGAAGGATTTATACGCCTCAACATAGCTTGTCCGCGTCACATACTCGCTGAAGCTCTTGACCGTTTGTGCACTTATATAGAGAAATTGAAATAATTTGATAGCACTGATTCAATCCGGACAACCGCTTAGCCTCCGACAGAAGATTATTTTGACGGCTAAATTGTCATTTCCTGCAATAATGGCTCAGCTGTCTAGTATTCTCATGCAATATATTGATGCGGCTATGGTAGGACGTCTTGGTGCCGATGACAGTGCAGCAGTAGGACTTGTATCTACCAGTTTATGGCTTTTTTGGGGATTATGCTCAGCTGCGACGGTTGGATTTTCAGTTCAGGTAGCCCATATGGTAGGGGCAAGTGACTATTCAACCGCCAGGGCGGTATTACGTCAAGGAATAGTTGCAGCAATCTGTTTCGGTATAATTATGACAACTATCGGCATAACAATTTCTCCTTTCCTTCCATACTGGCTTGGTGGAAACGGATATGTGGCTTCTCAGGCAAGTGTATATTTCTTTGTATTTGTAGCAGCATTGCCATTGCTCACTCTCAATTATCTTGGATGCGCAATACTCAGAGCCGCCGGAAATATGAAGGTACCAGGCGGATTGAATATCATAATGTGCATACTGGATGTAATTTTCAACTACTTCCTCATTTTTTCCCCACGCACTCTCAATATTTTCGGTACGAATATAAATCTCCCGGGAGCCGGACTTGGAGTTCTTGGAGCAGCTCTCGGTACTGTTGCCGCTGAATGTGTATGTGCTGCTGCCGTGATGTATTATCTATGTCGTCGCGAAAAAGGAATGTGTATTGCCGGAAACAGATGTGACTATCCTGTAAATAATTCATGGCGCAGTTTCATACCAAAGAAACGGGTACTCTCAAATGCTCTGAAAGTATCTGCACCAATGACTCTTGAACATGGGGTTATCTGTGGTGCGCAGATTATGATAACAATCATTGTAGCTCCTCTCGGAGTGGCGGCAATAGCTGCAAACTCATTTGCAGTAACTGCAGAAGCTCTCTGTTATATGCCGGGATACGGAATAGGTGATGCAGCCACCACACTGACAGGACAGAGCTATGGAGCGGGTAGAAAAGATCTTGCCAAAAGTTTCGGATATATAACCGTTTGTTCCGGCATGGTGATAATGACTCTGATGGGTATAATAATGTGGTTTGTCGCACCTATGCTTATGGATTTATTTACACCTGTCAGGGAGATAACTGAACTTGGATCTCATGCTCTTCGCATAGAAGCATGGGCTGAACCAATGTTTGCAGCTTCAATCGTTGCATATGGAGTGATGATAGGAGTAGGAGATACTATTTTTCCAGCTATAATGAATTTTGGCAGTATATGGTTCGTGCGTATTCCACTTGCTGCTATTCTCGCCCCTACTATGGGACTTACGGGAGTATGGACAGCTATGTGCATAGAACTTACATTTCGCGGCGCTATATTTTTGTGGCGACTTATCAAAGGTTCATGGCTCAAACATGGACTCAATACCGTAGCTATTGATGAAATCGTCCCTCCGCAACCTGATCCAAACGTATAATAATAATATATATTCATGAAAATCGTAAATTTTGATGAAACACCCTCGTTAGTAAGCCAATATATGGCTGAACTCCGTGATGTGAAAGTACAGAAAGATATGATGCGTTTCCGCACTAATCTTGAAAGAATAGGGCAGATAATGGCTTATGAAATAAGCAAGGAGCTTAATTATAAGAAACAAGAAGTGATAACTCCGCTTGCTACAGCACAATGCGATATCATTGATGAAAATATAGTTCTAGCCACTATATTCCGCGCCGGAGTACCTTTTCATCAAGGATTTCTTTCATATTTCGACAAAGCGCAGAATGCTTTTGTATCAGCTTACAGAAAATATCGTGAAAAAGAAAACTTTGATATTTTCATAGAATATATAGCCTCTCCAAAACTTGATGGAAAAACTCTTATCATTGTAGATCCTATGCTTGCTACAGGGGCTTCCATGGAACTCAGTTATAAGGCACTACTTACCAAAGGCACTCCAGAAAAAATTCATGTGGCATCAGTCATAGCCTCATCTGTAGCTGTTGATTATATAAAATCCACTTTTCCTATAGATAAGACTACATTATGGCTTGGTGCTATTGATAACGAAATAAACGCTCACTCATATATAGTTCCAGGACTCGGAGATGCCGGAGACCTTGCTTACGGAATAAAGGAATAGTATGTTGATAAGTGTGTTTATAAACTTAAAAAACTTTATAACACTTTTAGATAACATTATTTTGAAAATTCCTCAATACTTTCATATATA
>CAMWYV010000136.1 GCA_947178565.1 uncultured Porphyromonadaceae bacterium
CGGAGACATCGAGGCTGCTGTTGAGATTCTCCGCAAAAAAGGTCAGGCAGTTGCCGCCAAGCGTGAGGACCGTCAGGCTGCTGAAGGTTGCGTGCTCGCCAAGAACGAGGGCAACTTCGCCGCTGTTGTCGCACTCAACTGCGAAACCGACTTCGTAGCCAAAAACGCAGGTTTCGTTGACCTCACCAAGAAAATCCTTGATACAGCTATGGCTAACAAGGTGAAGAGCATCGACGATCTCAAGGCTATCTCTGTTAACGGTCAGACAATCCAGGACCTCGTGGTTGAGGAATCGGGAAAGACCGGTGAGAAGATGGAAATCAGCGCATACGAGTGGATCGAGGCTCCCTCAACCACTTCATACAATCACCAGGGCAACAAGCTCGCTACCATCGTGGGCTTCAACCAGGAGGGCGTTGACTACCAGGTAGGTCGTGATGTAGCTATGCAGGTAGCTTCTATGAATCCCGTGGCAGTGTCTATCGACACCGTTCCCGCTGCGGTTGTAGAGAGCGAAAGAAACGTAGCTATCGAAAAGACCAAAGAGGAGCAGATCAGAAAAGCTGTTGAGGCAGCGCTCAAAAAAGCAGGTCTCAACCCCAACCACTTCGACACCGAGGATCATATCGAAAGCAATATGTCCAAAGGTTGGATTACTCCCGAAGAGGCTGAGAAAGGTCGTGCTATCATGAAAGAGGCTGCTGCAGCCAAGGCTGCCAACCTCCCCGCTCAGATGATCGAGCAGATTGCAAACGGTCGTGTCAACAAGTTCTACAAAGAGTCTGTTCTCATGGAGCAGGAGTTTGTGAAAGACGCCACCCTCACAATCGGCAAGTATCTCGAAAATGCGGCAAAAGGTCTCGCGGTTGTTGAATTCAAGCGCGTAAACCTCAACCAGGACTAATCAATTAAGTTCATTATAACTCGGAGGAGAGTCGTGTCGTGATGACACGACTCTCTTTTTTTGCTATCTTTGTGCTATGGATGTGCTTGAGTTTGCCGAAAGAATATATCTCAACCTGCCTTATCAGCCGAATGACCAGCAGGTGGAGCTGATAGGTGCGCTCGCGCGTTTCTGTTCATCGGATACTCCGAGCGATTCCGCGTTTCTGCTTCTCGGCTACGCGGGTACCGGCAAGACATCCGTTACCGGTGCGCTCGTAAAGGCTCTTCGCGAATGCCGTGTGCCTGTGGTGCTTCTTGCTCCGACGGGCAGGGCGGCAAAGGTGTTCGGCGCATTCTCCCGCTATCATGCATCAACCATTCACCGCCGCATATACCGTCAGGCGAATCCGGCAAATATTTTTGAATTCGGCTCGGTAGCCGAGAATACCCTCGCCGATGCGGTATTTATCGTCGATGAGGCATCAATGATAGGTGCGGGGAGCGAAGGGTCGGACAATCTGCTGGAGGATCTTATCCATTATGTATATTCCGGAATAAACTGCCGGCTTATTTTACTGGGAGATACCGCGCAGCTTCCTCCCGTGGGCACTACCGAGTCTCCAGCCATGAATGTGTCGGTGCTCCGCTCATACGGTCTGCGGGTTACAAAGGCGGTGATGACCGAGGTGGTGCGTCAAGGCTCGCGCTCGGGCATTCTGTACAACGCCACATGGCTGCGGAAAGCGATGCTGATGAAGAAACTCCCCGAGCCGCAGCTGAGAATCAAGGGGTTTGATGATGTGAAAGTGGTGCCCGGAGAAGAGTTGCCCGATTATATCGAGACGGCGTATGCCGAACCGGGGATTGAAAACACTATTCTTATCACCCGCTCCAACAAGCGGGCTACCGGTTTCAATCTCGCCATCCGGTCCAATATTCTCGGCAGGGAGGAGGAGCTGTGTATAGGCGAGCGTCTTCTTGTGGCTAAGAACAACTATCTGTGGAGCGCGAAAATCAAGGGTCTCGATTTTATAGCAAACGGTGATATAGCGGTGGTGAATCACATCTATTCTACCGAAACCAAGTATGGTCTGAGGTTTGCGGATGTGCGTATTACCCTGCCGGACAGGGAGATGGATGTGGACTGCAAGATAATGCTCGACTCGCTTATCTCCGATACACCCGCGCTCGCTCCCGACAAGGCGGCGATGCTCTATCAGTCGGTGCTGACCGATCCGGAGATATTCACCTACGATGTGCCGATGCAGGTGCGCATGAAGATACTGAAGCATGACCCGTACTTCAACGCCCTTCAGGTGAAATATGCCTATGCGGTGACCTGCCACAAGGCGCAGGGCGGTCAGTGGCATTCGGTTTTCGTGGATATGGGCTATATCGCTCCGGAGGCGAGGGGTCTTGATTTCTACCGCTGGCTATACACCGCGGTGACCCGCGCAACCAACACCTTATATTTCGCCAACCCGGACCTCAAAATCATCTGATTATCTTATAAATCGTATAAGTTTTATAAATCTTATAAGAATTAGTATCCTCGTGATTCCTTGCGAGCCTTTGTCATATTTTCTTTTAACCCTCCGGAAGATAAGAACTCAGTTTCCAATTTTTTTAGCACTTTAGTAAGCATAGAGTCAAGTTGGCGGATTTGTGTAATCATGATATTAGCTACAGTTTCATCAGAGCGTTCTCTGCATTTCTCCACAAAAACAGATGAATCGTCTATTTTGATACAGAATTTTCGGGTTTTATCCGTCCGCTCGTCATTAGGTGTCCATATTTGTAGCTTATGTTGGCGTAAAAAATCTCCATAATCTTCAAGTAACTCTTTGAGTGACCCTCTTGCTATACCGAGCAACTTTATACATATTTCTGAGGATATTGTTCCATCAACAACCCCTTCCACAATGTTCTGTTTACATGAGCGTGCAGCTTGCCTCATCTGATCAACTGTGCGCGAATCACGAGGCAGAGCTCTCAAGATTCGCATATAATCACAGACTTATTATACACGTTCCAGTTGGAATAATCACCGGCAATTTTCAGGAAGGATTTCATTAAATCGTGAGATAATACTCTTTATTGGGTTATTGACCACAAAGTTACTTGAAATTCGGATTATAAATCTTATAGAACTTATAAAATTTATAAGCTGATACCTTAATATTTGCGTGATAATGAAATTATTACTACTTTTGCAGTCGCAATAAGTACAAGCAATATAAAGTCTAACTTATTAAGTAAACAAATCTTTTATTATTAACCACTTAAATGACTGAAAAAGTAAACATCAGCCCGGTTGAGGATTTCGACTGGGAAGCCTTTGAAAAAGGCGAAACCAAAGGCGAGAAATCTCGCGAAGAACTCACCAAGACCTATGACGAGTCTCTTAACACCGTCAAGGACAAAGAGGTGATCGAAGGCACAATCATTGCTCTTAACAAGCGCGAGGCGGTAGTCAATATCGGCTATAAGAGCGATGGTATCATTCCTATGAATGAATTCCGCTACAATCCCGACCTCAAGGTAGGCGACAAAGTAGAGGTGTTCATCGAAAACCAGGAGGACAAGAAAGGTCAGCTTATCCTTTCTCACCGCAAGGCTCGCGCAGCACGCTCTTGGGAGCGTATCAACGAGGCTCTTGAAAAGGACGAAATCATCAAGGGCTATATCAAATGCCGTACAAAAGGCGGCATGATTGTCGATGTGTTCGGTATCGAGGCTTTCCTCCCCGGCTCACAGATCGACGTGCGTCCTATCCGCGACTACGATATCTTCGTCGGCAAGACAATGGAATTCAAGGTTGTGAAAATCAACCAGGAGTTCAAAAACGTGGTTGTGTCTCACAAAGCTCTTATCGAAGCAGAGCTTGAGCAGCAGAAGAAAGAAATCATCGCCAAGCTCGAAAAGGGTCAGGTGCTCGAAGGTACTGTCAAGAATATCACCAGCTACGGTGTGTTCATCGACCTCGGCGGCGTGGATGGTCTTATCCACATCACCGACCTCTCTTGGGGTCGCGTAAATCACCCCGAGGAGGTGGTTGCTCTTGACCAGAAGCTCAACGTTGTTATCCTTGATTTCGATGATGAGAAGAAGCGTATCGCTCTCGGTCTGAAGCAGCTCCTGCCCCATCCCTGGGATGCACTTGATGCAGAGCTCAAGGTTGGTGACAAGGTGAAAGGTAAAGTAGTGGTTATGACCGACTACGGTGCATTTGTTGAAATCGCTCCCGGTGTAGAGGGTCTTATCCACGTTAGCGAGATGTCATGGAGCCAGCACCTGCGCAGCGCTCAGGACTTCATGAAGGTAGGCGACGATGTTGAGGCAGTTGTTCTCAACCTCGACCGCGACGACCGCAAGATGAGCCTCGGTATCAAACAGCTGAAGGCTGATCCATGGGAAAATATCGACACCAAATATCCTATCGGAAGCAAGCACAAAGCTAAAGTGCGCAACTTCACAAACTTCGGCGTATTCGTTGAAATCGAGGAGGGGGTTGACGGTCTGATTCACATCAGCGACCTCAGCTGGACCAAGAAGGTTAAACAC
>CAMWYV010000137.1 GCA_947178565.1 uncultured Porphyromonadaceae bacterium
ATTACGGGGCGTCTGAGGCGATTGCGGTGCTTGCGCCGATTTTGACGGCGCTGTCCATGCGGGGAGAGCGAGGGCAAAAAATGCGGCAATTCCGGAGATCAGTCTCCGGAATTTGAGTTTTCTGGGAGTCTCGCCGCCCGATTTCATTCAGAGTGTGAAATTATTTCTCTTTAATCCAGCCTTTGTGAGTGAAGTCACAATTGCGCCAGTTTTCATCAATGCGCACGTATGTTTCATCGATTTTCTTGGCAAGCCAGTCGGTGAGAATCTGCTGGCGCTTGCTGTCTTCATACATAGACTTGATGATCTGATAATCTTCCGACATATTGGCTTTGTGACCGTCAATGCGTCGGGTGAGCTTGACTATTGCCACAACCTCGCGGTTGAGTTTTGGATCTATCATTACAAATGCCTCGGATATGTCACCGGGTTGCATTGCTGCAATCTTGACGGCTACTTCCTGAGGAAGTTCCGCCATGGTAAAACGGGTGGAGCCGGCTCTATCGCTCTCTCGGTCTGTGTTTACCATCATTCCGCGGTTTGCTCTGGTGGCTTTGTCCTGAGACACAAATCCTACCACGTCATTGAATTTCACTTTGCCGGCAACTATGTCGTTGCGAAGAGAGTCAAGGCGCACAATCGCTTCCTTGAGGTCGTTGTCGGAAACCTTAGGGCGTAGAAGGATGTGGCGCACATTGATGCGGTCGCCGCGTTTTTCTATAAGCTGTATTATATGGAAGCCGAACTCGGTCTCCACGATTTTGCTGACTTTCTTGGGGTCGTTGAGGTTGAAGGCAACCGCCGCAAATTCCGGGTCAAGTGTGCCTTTGCCGCTGAAGCCGAGCTCTCCTCCGCGCATACTGCTGCCGGGATCTTCGGAATATAGAATTGCAAGTGTTGAAAATTCGCTTTTGCCGCTGTTAACACGCTCGGAGTAGTCGCGGAGTCGCGATTTCACATCTTCGATTTCCTGACGTGGAATCACGGGGTTGATCGTGATGATCTGAGCCTCGACCTGAAGCGGTATGAACGGAATGCTGTCAGTGGGAATCGATTCGTAATAGCGGCGCACCTCATTCGGGGTGCTCTTCACATTAGATGTGAGATTGCGCTGCACCTCGCGCACGCGGTAGTTGTTTCTCACCATCTCGGTTATTTCCTGACGGAATTCGGGTAGGGGCTTACGCACATATTCCTCAAGTTTTTCCTTGGTCTGGAACATATTGAGATAGTATGCGATGCGGCTGTCAACCTCAGCGGTCACTGCGGCTTCGCTTGCCTCTATGGTGTCCATGTCCGCCTGATGGAGGTATAGCTTTTCAACGGCGATCATTTCGGGAATGACGCAGTAGGGGTCTCCCTGTATAGGAGTCTTATCACGGAGAAAGTTGATATACTGTGATTCAATCTCGGATTTCCAGATGGGCTGGTCTCCTACCACCCATGCCACCTCTTCGGCGATATTGTTGCTCTGCGCTAAGGCACCGAGTGTAGTGAGGGCGAGTGATGCGGTGATTATGAAGCTTTTAAATTTCACGCTGAGTTGATTATAAATGAAAATTCGGTTCAAAAATACAAAAAAAATCAGTGAGTGGCATTATTTTTGATGAAATCAAGTGAATTGCTGTCTATTTCAGCCGGTAAAACGGCTGACAGACTGTCTGTCCACATCCTGTATAAAGAGTCGGCAATCAGTGTTTTGAGCAGTTCGCTGACGTGTTCCGGTGATCGCGGTTGCTCAAGTATTTCTCCGTCTATCACTGCCGCGTCTCTCCAGCGGTCGTTTTCGGGTAGATCAATCGGTATGGCGAAAGCGGCGAAATCAACATAGGGATTCAGTCCGCGCGCCACATTGTAGCTGATTACCCTGAAATCTTTTGAAGTGACCGCGGCGGGTTTTTGCAATGCTCTCAGTGAGTCTGCTGTCGCCTGTGCCTTTCCCGGAGTTGATGTGAGAACGACCGAGCCGATGAAATGTGGCTCTTTCCACCTGAAAAGATGGGGGTGAGATTTGAAGAAATTTCTCTGTGCGGCAGAGTCATCTTGTGCCCGTAGGGTTGTGCGCAATTCAGTGATATGATGCACGGCATGTGCCCATTCCATTAATCTTCCGAGCATTAATGTGTCCTCTGTCACACACTCTCCCAATGTGGTTCTGGCGTCCTCCAGTTTGCGCAGGTGGATAGCCAAAAGTGAAAGTGTGGTGTCTGTCGGTGGAATCTGTTCACCAAACAGCATTTGATAATCCGCGATAGTAGCGGCACTGCTTCCTACTCTCATCAGCACCCGGCTACGTTGGTCGGGTGTGGCTGAGGTAAGAAGCAGTACAAACACTGCGGCGACAGCCGCGAGCTTACTGATGCGATGCACTGTAGTTTGGCGCTTCGCTTGTTATGGCTACATCGTGCGGGTGACTCTCAGCCACGCCGGCGTTGGTGATTCTGGTGAATTTGGCTTTGTGTAGCTGGTCGATATTTGCCGCACCGCAATATCCCATACCGGCTCTCAGTCCGCCGAGCATCTGATATGTCACTTCATAGAGTGAGCCTTTGAAAGGCACACGTGCCGCGATGCCTTCCGGCACGAGTTTCTTCACATCGCTCTCGCCTGCCTGGAAATAGCGATCCTTAGAACCTTTTTCCATCGCTTCGAGTGAGCCCATTCCGCGATAAGCCTTGTATTTTCTGCCATTATATATTATGGTGTCGCCCGGGCTCTCTTCCACTCCGGCAAGCATTCCGCCGAGCATCACACAGTTGGCTCCGGCTGCGAGTGCTTTTACAATATCACCGGAATAGCGGATGCCGCCATCCGCAATGAGGGGAACTCCGGTGCCTTCGAGCGCTTTTGCAACATCGTAAACGGCGCTGAGCTGAGGCACTCCCACACCCGCAATCACACGGGTTGTGCAGATCGAACCGGGACCGATGCCCACTTTCACACCGTCGGCACCATTCTCGGCGAGATATTTTGCCGCATCGCCTGTCGCGATGTTTCCTACAACTACATCTATCTGAGGATATTTTTCCTTCACCGCGCGGAGCACACCGATAACACCCTTGCTGTGACCGTGGGCGGTGTCGATCACGATTGCATCTACTCCCGCTTCAACCAGAGCGTCAACGCGCTCCATGCTGTCGGCGGTAACGCCCACGCCGGCGGCAACTCTCAGGCGACCGCGGCTGTCCTTGCACGCATTGGGTTTATCTTTCGCTTTGGTTATATCCTTATAGGTGACAAGACCTACAAGGCGACCGTTGTTATCGACAACCGGAAGTTTTTCAATCTTATGTTCCTGGAGAATCTGAGCCGCTTCCTCTAGGTTGGTGCTCTGCTGAGTGGTGACAAGATTTTCGGTGGTCATCACGTCATCGATGAGACGCTTGGGATTTTTTTCAAAACGAAGGTCGCGGTTTGTCACGATGCCCACGAGCTTGCGGTCATCATCCACAACCGGAATACCGCCGATGTGGAACTCTTCCATCATGGCGAGAGCATCGGCAACAGTGCTGCCGCGTTTTATAGTCACGGGATCGTAAATCATGCCGTTTTCAGCTCTCTTCACAGCGTGAACCTGCCGTGCTTGCTCGGCGATGCTCATATTCTTATGAATCACACCGATACCACCCTCGCGCGCGATGGCGATAGCGAGCTGCGCTTCGGTTACAGTGTCCATTGCCGCGGAGACAATAGGCACATTCAACTCTATGTTTCGTGAAAACTTGGTTTTGAGATTGACCTCGCGGGGCAATACTTCGGAATAGGCGGGAATAAGAAGGACATCATCAAATGTCAACCCGTCCATTTTTACTCTATCTGCAATAAACGACATAATTGGATTGTCTTGAATTTTATTGCACGCAAAGATAATGATTTTTCAGCAACCGATATTCTTTCCCCAATGAAAAAATTAAAAAAATATATAGCGACTCATCATCGGGTAATTAATATTTTGAAAAGAGATCCTGTTAAAATGTCCGATCTATTGTCATGCGGAAGTTTGTGGGAGAGTTGCACAGGTGGTGGGAGAGTCGTAATTTTGCGGAAAAGATAGTAAACGAAATGAAAAGGTATATAATAAGGTTGGCGATCGGACTTATCCTCGCTGCGGTTCCGGCAACAGCATCCGCCCAGTTTATCAGTTATGCTCCCGCGAAGAAGTTTGTGGAGGTGGATATTCATCTCATGGGAGGTACAACAGGAATTATTCAGAACTATGCCGGAAAGTTCAGTGAAATCACCGAAGCTAACAGTGATAATGGAACGGGACTTGGTGCCGGTGCCGGAGCGGTGTTCGGGCTTAGGGAGTGGCTTGGATTCGGCACTGAACTGAACCTGCTTTTCGCACGAAATAAGCTTAATATGGCGGTCAGCGGCACCTAGCCGGTTTCTATGAGCAATATTTTTATAAAAAACAGCTATACATATTT
>CAMWYV010000138.1 GCA_947178565.1 uncultured Porphyromonadaceae bacterium
TCCTAAGGCAAGACCGTTAATATTCAGATTGCACCCATACACAAAAGCAATACTTCCGGCTATGTTCACAACATCCACAAGCAGTGAAATCCACATAGTTATACCCGAATTCTGCATACCCACAAACCATCCTGTAAACGCGAATATACTCAGAGTTGCCGGTGCCGCCCATATCCTGATCATGAAATAGCTCTGTGCAAGCTGGCGTGCCGTCCCTTCAACCTTCATACTGTCAAGCAAGAGAGAACATATAGGATGCCGCAGAAGTATCATAAGTAATCCCGACATCAAAGCGATTGTCACCGCCCTGCCAAGCACTACTGAAGCCGCGTCCCTGTCTCCGGCGCCGTATGCCTGTGCGGTGAGCCCGCTTGATCCCATACGTAGAAAGTTGAACAGCCAGTACAGGAGATTAAACATACTTGTGCCTACCGCCACTGCCGCAATAAAAGCGGTACTGCCGAGATGCCCGGCAATAGCAACGTCAGTAATGCCGAGTACCGGCACAGTGACATTAGTCACTATAGCCGGTACTGACAATGAGAGTATCGCGCCGCAGATAGCCTTGCGCGACCTACTTATATCTTTACAATCAGCCTTTCTTGGCATTAAGGCTCTGAATGGCGAGATATACTATGATTGCGGCATAAGCTATCACACCGAGCCACTGGTTTGTAATCACATTCATTGTGCTTTCATACTCAAATCCGGCAAAACGGGTTAGAGCTGCAAACACACCGAAGAGAGCACCGCCGGCAATAAGACCGGACGCGATGAGAGTACCGCGGTCACGACGCATATCATTTACAGCCTTATCCTTGGAGCGGGTAGAAACAAACCAGGCGATGGCACCGCCTACAAGCATGGGAGTGTTGAGCTGCATCGGAATAAACATACCGAGACAGAATGCAAGCGCGGGAACTCCGAGCCAATTGAGCAGCAGGGCAAGAACAGCACCTGTCATATACAGAATCCAGGGAGTATCACCACCCATCATGATAGGCTCGATAACCTTTGCCATAGCGTTTGCCTGCGGCGCCACGAGAGCATCGGGTCCGGTGAAGCCGTAAACTTTATTAAGCAGAAGAATCACACCGCCTACTGTTGCCGCTGAAACAAGAGTACCGACAAACTTCCAGCTCTCCTGCTTGCGTGGGGTGGATCCGAGCCAATATCCTATCTTGAGGTCAGTTACAAAGCCTCCCGCCATAGATAGCGCAGTACAAACCACACCCCCTATAACCATAGAAGCGACAATGCCGGATGTGCCGCTGATACCGATAGCTACAAATATAGCGCTCGCGATAATGAGAGTCATCAGAGTCATGCCGCTCACCGGGTTGGAACCCACAATCGCGATAGCATTCGCGGCAACAGTGGTGAACAGGAATGAGATTGCGGTAACCACTATCCATGCCACAAGTGCCTGCCAGAAATTATGTAGCACGCCAATCCAAAAGAATACAAGCACTGCAACAAGAGCGATAACCATAAAGAATACAATATGTTTCATTGAAATATCCCTTTGCCAGCGAATTGTGGCAGCAGCTCCTTTTGACGAACCCTTGATTTCACGCGCGGCCAGTCCGGCAGCCTGCATTATGATACCCCATGACTTCACAATTCCGATGATACCCGCCATAGCAATACCGCCGATGCCTATGAGACGGGCATAATTGGAGAACAATGCATCCGGAGTCATCGCTGCTATATCGGTAGCACCGTAAGTCCCTATCAGAGGTATTATTACCCACCACACGAATGCAGAACCGGCAAATATCACGAAAGCATATTTGAGACCTACAATATATCCGAGACCGAGCAAAGCCGCTCCGGTATTGCAACTGAACACCAGTTTGGTCTTTTCTGCAAGAGCGGTACCCCAGCCGGTAACCGCTGAAGTTACTGTTTCAGCCCATACGCCGAAAGTGGCGACCACATAGTCGTAGATACCGCCGATAAGAGAGGCTACAACAAGAATCTTCGCCTGACCACCCTCTTCAGAGCTCTTTGTCTGAGCACTGACAAGCACCTGAGTGGTAGCGGTAGCTTCCGGGAAAGGATACTTGCCGTGCATATCTTTCACAAAATATTTACGGAAAGGGATAAAAAAGAGCATACCTAAAACACCGCCAAACAGCGAGCTAAGGAAAATCTCAAAGAAATTAACCGTTATGTCGCTGTACGTAGCCTGAAGAATAAACAGCGCCGGCAAAGTAAAAATTGCGCCGGCAACGATTACTCCGGAGCAAGCGCCAATCGACTGTATAATGACATTCTGACCCAGCGGATCCTTCTTTTTCAAGGCACCCGAGAGCCCCACAGCGATTATGGCGATAGGAATCGCCGCCTCAAACACCTGACCCACACGGAGTCCCAGATAAGCTGCCGCCGCGCTGAAAATCACAGCGAGAATGAGACCGGTTATCACCGAATATGGGGTGACCTCCGCATAGTCATGCGCCGGGTGCATCACCGGGCGATAATGCTCGTCCGCCGCGAGCTCACGGAACGCGTTGTCCGGCAACTGCACCGGATCGGCATCCATGTAAATCGCATCATTTTCCTGAGCGACTGATTGATTGTTTTCTGACATACTACTATAATTGGTTTATTATCTGCAAATTATTGAGCACCACCGGTAGGGCGTGAAAGGATATCGAATGAATCCACGTAAATCTCGGTTACCTTGTGGCTCAGCCCCGCGCGGTCTGTCCATGTGCGCGTGCGTAATTTTCCTTCTACAAAGAGCTTGGTGCCTTTGGTTATATATTTCTCGGCAGTCTCAGCCGCGCTGTCCCACATTATAAGCCTGTGCCACTCCGTGCGCTCCTCTACCTTAGCTCCTGATGCAGTGGTATATGCGCGCTCAGTCGTTGCAAGCGACAGCTCCGCGACAGGTCGTGTCTCCACGTATCTGATTGACGGCTCACGCCCGACATTTCCTACCAATATCACCTTATTCACACTCATAAATACACGTTTACCGCTCAAAGATAGCGAAAAATAAGTTAACTTTGCATTAAACGAAACCAAGAAAATGAAAGCGACAATAGTTTTAATAGCAGACCACGACGCTGAAAATTTTGGCAGGAAATTGATGTTGGAAGCGCATAGGTATGGCAAAATGGGATTTGAAATGGCAAGGCTACCTCAACACGTCTCCCTTAAACAGCCGTTTGTTATTCCAAGTCTGGAGGAATGGAAATCTTCTTTGATAACTTCATACAAGAACTAAAACCATTTGATATTGAGTTTGAAGATATCAACCTTTTTCCATCGGATGTACTTGGAGGCATAAAATCCGGATGTCTTAGCCTGAAGGTTAAAGAAACTGCGCAACTCAAAGACGCACAGAATTATTTAAATGAATCTCTGAATCAGACGTTTGGACCATGCCCTGCCGAACATGACAACGATTATATTTTCCATATGACATTTGCTATTGGAGGAGCTCCCTTTGAATCATATATAACTGCCTATGATTCAATTAAACATATTGATTATCAGCGAAAGTTCAGATTTAATAAAATCGGGCTCCTCTATTATGATGATGATAATATTTCTCCAGGAACATACTTCTGCTATAAAATATCCGACTTATCTGCCCGAACGCTTTAATTATCATAACCCGAAACTTCAATCTCCACTCAGCCTCATACCCATACAATTTCCCCTTAAACAAAAAATAGACTGCGCCTACTCGACACAGCCTATTCTATCTATTATTTAATTGTCATGCAACAATCCAACTCTAAGATATTACACCTTACTGATTTTGAGATATAAAATTGCGAATTATGTTTTCTGTATTTACCGGCATATCAGTATCCGCGACAACAAATTTTTCAACTCCCATATCATCAAACCATTTGTTCAATACCGCTATTAACCTATCTTCATCTAAAGGAGTATATGGGTTAACCTCCAGCATCAGTACTTCTAAATCTCTTAAACCATCTCTTTTTACAATCAAGCTTGACTGTGAATCTTTTAAAGTTTGTGGTAAGATATATGAATATGAGTTGCCATCATGTATCTTATTAGGTCCATAAAATAAATAACCATCTGTCAAAATTACCAAGATATTACGATAACCTTCACGAATACACTGAGCATCAACCTTTTTATTACTAAAGAATCCCCATATATCACTTCCTATCCATTTCTTAGCACTTAATGTGCTTTGGTATATTTGAGAAATGTTAGCTCTAAAGGAATCCTTCATTGCCTTTAATACTTTTTTCTTCTCGGCAAACTGAATATCTGACATATCCAAATTCAGTCCTTTAGCTAAAGTGGCAATTTCACTAATTTGGGGAGCTGGGTGAAAAAAGATCTGAAAATGATTCCTACTGTTTATAATTTTACCCTGATTCACACAATCATCAATAAATATATCTATCAGAT
>CAMWYV010000139.1 GCA_947178565.1 uncultured Porphyromonadaceae bacterium
TGATGTATCTGACCAACCGGAAGAGACGTATTCCGGTGTGCTTCCTGCTCCCTCACCTCGGCATGAGAATCATGTTTTATTGCGGAGCGATAATGCTCGGACTCAATTTCATGTACTCCAGATGGCTGTTTCATCATATTTTTAATCCGGAAACGTCCAATACAGAGATTCCTTTCATCACCACTCTCATAGTGGCGCCGGTCACGGCAATCTGCTGCCTATATGCGATTTATCGCGGCTCGCACTACCCCATCTGCCTGGAGTGCAAGATTAAATACGGCACTCCCGCCGAACGCGGTTTCCTTGGCAAGCTGTTCACTCAGGAAGGCACTGTGCAGGCTCGTTTTCTCGGAGTAATCAACGCCGGAATAGCGATAGTGGCATGGATATATTATTTCCTGATTTATGTGAATGTGAATCTCAATCTGCCCGACAGATTCGTGTTTTTCATCGCACCGATAGCGGTCTTTATTTGCTCGATAGGATATATGGCTCTGCGTTGTATAGGTCTATGGAACTACTACAGCAACTATATAGGCACAAGTTCGCTGAAGAACGGACCTTACTCGCTGCTCCGCTTCATAATGATATGGGACAATTATATCGCTGTGACTCCGCCTGAAAGCGACCCGGATAAGATTACCGATTTCGCCCAAAACAGATTCGACACTCCCGAAAGCATCTATATTGCCGCACGCAATAATGTTTCGGTATCTGAAGCGCAGTCATATCTGATCAATAAGATAAATTTCCGAATAAACGATGTGAGGGTTATGTACTCCATAACCGTCGGAAACGCCGACTACAATATTTTCACCTACCTCTGTTTCCTCACAGATGAAGAGAAAGAGAATTTGCTCCGTGAGATGCCGAATGTTGAATTTATAACACTCCATCAGCTCCACACCCTTATCAACACAAAGAAATGCAATCCCCTGTTCAGCTCTGAAATCATCAGACTTTACACGGCTGCCATGGCGTGGAAAACCTATGATAAGAACGGCAGGAGAAAATACAAGATCAAGCATTATACTCCCACTTTCAGGCTATGCGACATACATAAATGGGATGTGGACTATAATGATCCGATGTGGTTCAGAATACATCTTTTCAATCAGGATTCATTCCTGTATAAAATACGCCGTCTCTGGCACAAATATACCGAAGATTGAATAAATATCCAGTAATCACCGGGCCTACGGCAAGCGGTAAAACGACGCTTGCTGTAAGAGTGGCGGAAGAACTTTGCGGTGAGATTATCAGCGCCGATTCACGACAGATATATACCGGTATGGATTTAGGCACCGGCAAAGATCTCGAGGACTATCGCGGTGTGCCCTACCATCTTATCGACATTGCTCCCGCTGGTTATAAATATAATCTATACGAATATCTGAGAGATGCGCGCAGCGCGTTTGCAGATATAAGATCGAGTGGAAAGCTACCGGTAATCTGCGGAGGCACCGGAATGTATCTGGAAGCACTGATAAAAGGCACAAACCTGCCGGAAGTTCCCGAGAATCCGGAACTGAGAGAATCACTCTCGTCAAAATCGCTTGAAGAGCTCACCCGGATACTCGCAGATATGAAGACCCTCCACAACACTACGGATGTTGACACAGCCAAACGTGCTATCCGTGCGATTGAAATTCAGTCATACTATCAGCAGCATCCTGAGGTAGTTGCAGCTACCAATCCCGATGTACCTGACCCTGATGCGGTGATTATCGGGGTGAATATTGACCGCGAGGCGCGCCGGAGCCGCATATCAGCACGGTTGAGAGCGCGAATCGATGCCGGAATGATTGAGGAAGTGAAAAAACTGCTTGACTCAGGTATCCCTGCCGAGAATCTGATATATTACGGATTGGAATACAAATTCATCACTCTGCATCTCATCGGGAATCTCACTTTGAAAGAAATGACCGATTCGCTGGAAATAGCCATCCACCAGTTTGCGAAACGTCAGATGACCTGGTTTCGCGGCATGGAACGCCGTGGATTCAAACTCCACTGGCTACCGTATGATATGAGTCCGGATATATTTGTCGAAGAGGTGAAAAAATTATTGAAATGAAGCGCTTTATCTTAGTATTCATTGCTATAAATGCCCTCCTGACGGTATCCGCGATTGAACCGCAGCGAATATATCATGCCGTGGCAGGAGCAGTTCAGGACACCGTCTTGACAATTCCCGCAATACCAAATTCGATTTCATCCGTCCTTGAATTGAGAATGGAGTTTCCCGACAGAAGATTCTTACGCAAACAGTCAGGAAACATTGTATTTTCATGGCGGGACTGCAATAACAGATTATGGACCGCAGACTTTGCGTTATCCACATCGGGCACGGATGAAATTCTGGATAATACTTATCTTTCACTCCGCGTCAATTCCGATGAAAATGAAGTACCCGTTTCTGAAAACAAATATTATGATATTGTCACCGACATTAATTCGGAAATAAGCCTTTGCCTTGGAATGACCGGCAATGAAATTGTTTTTATCGCCGGTCAGAACACCCTGAAAGCATTTGAAACAGTATGCGGTTGTTTCAATCCAGCCTCACCAATAGAGATAAAGATTTCCGGTAAAATAGAAATCAGCTCTTTAGTCACCGAGTTTCAAAAAGATATGAAAGGAGAGCTTTCAACCGGGCTTAACAGGGAGGAGATCATTAACATGACGGGAAATTATCCTCAGCCTGCAGGAATATGGAAAGCCCTTGACCGTGACACAGACTCTCGTCAGGCACTTGCCGGAGGCAGATATACCCTCGCTATTGTACCCGCAGAGGATAAACCGGCATTCGATATAATATATATTGACGGAGCGGAAGTCAATTCCGATGAATGGAATGCGGGCATGAGAAAAGGAAAACTTATCCCGACTCCATTCAAAGATCATTATGACCTTATCTGGTATGATTCACAGATGGAGCCCATAGAATATGATGCCACCGCATCGGTGGAGCAGAATGTAATTCTGACACTTTCTTTCCCGCTGCTGAAATCTACGCTGCGCTTTGTCCGGCAGACTCAGGATAGTAGATGACACCTGTCTTTATATCATAATCCACATAGGTGTCTTTCAGTTCCACATGATAGCTCAGACTATTTCTTGTAATGCGATAAACTCCGTCGGTGGATTCGGTTTCAAGTAGGTAATTGTAAAGTTTCTGAGGGAGCTGGTCATAGAGAAGAATGGATGGCAGAGTCGAGCCGTTGCCATTTATATCGGTCCATGCATTGTCGCTATTGAAAGTAACACTTACCCCACCTTTGACCGAAGCTATGCTTCCATCGGCAGATTTTGAATAGCTGCTGACTTCCTGACCGGGAAAATAGCTGGTGAAAAACTCGGTGACCGACGAGGGCATACTGTTCCATGTTTCGTTTTCACAAGAGGCTACCGTAAAGACTGTCGCGAAGAAGATGATAAGAGTGTATATGTTACTTTTCATAAGATTTGCTTTTGTTTAAGATAACGCTTACGGGGCATTGTCGGTTCAGAGTAAGTAATTATCTTTGCGGTATGATTAGGTGGATTTTGACGTTGATGATCGCTGCGTGCTGCTCCCTAGGTGCTTTCGCGCAGAATAATGATAAGGTGGAGGAAACTCCATATATAAAAATGATGGGTAAAGCTGACAGTGCGATATCCAACTGTGACTGGGAGGTTGACGAAAGATGTCTCCGCAACGCCATGCGTATAGAACCGGCTAATCCCGCTAATCTTTTACTACTGTCCAACCTTGGTATGGTGCAATTTTATCAAGGTCAGGATTCTCTTGCACTGCACACTCTGACTGATGCCTGCAACATTGCTCCACGCACCGTGCCTGTGCTTGCCAACCGCGCTACGGTATATGAAGCGACCGGTAGATATGATGAGGCTTTAGCAGACTGCAATATCATTCTCGAAATAGATTCGGCTAATGTGAGAGCACGCGCGATGAGAATCAATCACAATCTGCGTAACGGCAAAATCATGGAAGCGGAAGCGGACCTGGATACTCTACTAAGATATTCTCCGGACAATCATTTAGGCAATATTCTTGCAGGAAATATCTATGCATCCACAGGGAGATATTCAGAGGCTATCTCTCCCCTATCGAAAGTGATAGAGCATGATCCTCAGGCAGAATATTATGCGGTGAGAGCCCTGTGCAGAATTATGACAGGGAATCTAAACGATGCATCAATAGATATTGCGGAAGGACTGAATATCAATCCATTAGAAGGTGAACTCTATCTCTATCGCGCCATGTTGAACAAGATGCGATACCGGAACGATGATGCGAAAAAAGATGCGAAAAGAGCTATTCAGCTCGGAATATCGCAGCAACGCGCGTTGCCATTCATGAAGTAGAAAAATTCAGTTACGAAAATATTA
>CAMWYV010000140.1 GCA_947178565.1 uncultured Porphyromonadaceae bacterium
GTTGTATATAATAAGCGTGGTCTCGGATTCTTCGTCGCCGACAATGCACCGGAATTGATTCTGTCGATGCGCAGAGCCATATTCTATGCCGAAGAGCTTCCTTACTTTTTTGAACGCATAGAATCCTTCGGCTGGACACCGGCAGAACTCGCTTCCGAATATGAACAATTTTGCAAGAACAATAAACTCCCGAAATAATGAAAAAATCTACTATAGTTCTTATCGCCACCGCTGTGGCTGTTTGGATTGTGACTCTGGTCACAGTGGCTGTAATAGCATCCGGAGGACAGAAGTTCAAGGTTAAGGATATTGTTATCTCCACAGACTCCGAAAGAGTTACAAAAGTCATTAAACCGTTTTCTGTCCTGACTTTATCTTCAAA
Source organism: uncultured Porphyromonadaceae bacterium (assembly GCA_947178565.1). GTDB lineage: Bacteria > Bacteroidota > Bacteroidia > Bacteroidales > Muribaculaceae > Paramuribaculum. The sequence continues at coordinate 383 of CAMWYV010000140.1, forward strand.
TAAAGTATATTCCAATTCAGCAATCAGCATTGTACAGTGTGACTCTGTCAGCACTCCGCAGCTAACATATCCTGCTGAACTTGCTGAATATATATCATATTCTGAGATAAATGATACACTTATGGTTTCATTTCAATGCCATTCTGACGATGACACTTATAATGAGATAATTCTTCAGGGAGAATCACCGCTCACTATAATTACTCCTGGCACACCTGAATATATTCAAGGAACAAGTTTTAGAAAGATTGCTTTTTCAGGAACAAAGGCAAGTAAATTAAATTTGTCAAATTTCTACACGATTCGGCTAAATTCAACATTAATCGACACGTTGTATATCAAAGATCCCGATTCCTGGAAATATTCTCTGCATATCAATGATTCGAATATCGGTTATCTTAAAATAGGCTCAAAAAGGAAGGATAGCGTGGAAATCTCAGTTAATCAGGACAGTGCGGCAACGTCCTGTATCAAACATCTTGATTTTGAAGGACAAATCAATAGAAAGCATGAGATTACATTTGACAGAATAACTGTTGACAATATCAGTTATCGTGGTGACAATATAATGCTAAGTATCAAAAATAAAGCTAAAATTGGAAATGTATATTCAGATGAAAAATAAAATAGCAGCGACATCATCGGCAGCATTGCTGGGCTGGCTTTGCTTGATAGTGATATCTGTCGGCAGTATCATCAGAGGTTGCAGTTATTGGAAAATATCGTCTGTCGCATCCGGTATAAGCCGGTCTGCTGTAAACTGCATCCAGAACATTTCTTCTGCTGCGGAGAATATTACCGGCTGTATATTGGATTTAACAGATACCATATTCCACTTTCTATACTACAATTATTGCGATTTTGTGCTCGGACTTTTTTAATTTTGTCAGAAAATCAGTTTACAATTAAGAAAATGGATAATCAGATGAAAAAATGCCCCTATTGCGGGGAAGAAATCCGCCAGGAAGCGATACGCTGCCGCTATTGCCATGCCGATCTTGTTACTCCTCCCAATACCCCCGGTTTCAATCAGCCCCGTCAGTCACCTCCACCATATTATAACGCATGGGCTGCGAATGACACCTTTGCAGAAGGGCCTAATGGCAAGAGCAGAGGCATCGCGGCGCTCCTTGCTATACTCTTGGGAGGGCTCGGCATCCACTACTTCTACCTCGGCAAAACTACCGGAGGAATCGTATTTCTCCTTATCTCATTGTTCACTTGCGGTACTGTAGCATCAATCCTCGGTCTGATTCAAGGCATCATGATGCTGTGCATGAACAATGAGGAATTCGAGCGCCGATACGTCACCACCACATCATCAATACCCTTCTGATCCTTCATTTTACTGCATACAGGATTGCCGGAGAAAGATGGTATTGAATTTGCTGTCAATTATTTTTCTGATAACTTTTAGTTGCCCATATACTTGTAATTACAGCATATACGCACAATGGCAGTAACTGCGGAAGAAGTTGATTAAAAGAACTGTCTTTCAGATATATGTCCCGCATTGCAGCTATGATATACCGCAGAGGGTTGAGCCGCGTCACTTCCTTTGCCCAGTCAGGCATCGAGGATAGCGGAGAGATCAAACCGCTCGTCAGAATAAAAATGACTATGAAGAAAAACATGACAATCGCCGCCTGACGCATATTGTCTGAATAGTTTGAAATTATGAGTCCAAGCGATGACACAGTGAGAATATAAACTATATTGAAAAGAAATATGAGTGCAATGCTTCCTGCCGGTACTACATCATGAATTTTCCAGGCAAGAATAATTGAAAAAGCTACAATAAAAATCCCTATACTCCAATAGGGAATCATTTTTGACAGAATGAATTCGAGCTTCCCTACAGGAGTGACGTTTATCTGGTCAATGGTACCGCGCTCTTTTTCACCCACAACGTTCAGCGCCGGAAGGAAACCGACAAGCAATATCAGCGTCATAACCATAAGTGCCGGAATCATATAGGGTTTGTACTCAAGCCGCTGATTAAAAAGATAGCGTGGTTCAACCCTAAGAGGGAGTGACGCTGTCTGACCTGTTTCCGCATTCAGTTCCGATACATACCGCATAACAATCTGCATTAAATAACTGCTGCCCAATCCTCCTTTCATACCATTGACCGCATTAACCGAGGTCATAATTTCACCAGTACCTGACCGATATAGTTTTTTCTCAAAATCAGGCTCTATCGTGAGAATTATGTCAGCTTCTCCACTTTTTATCAGATCATATGCATCAGAATAATTATCACACAAAGCATACATATCGAAATATTCAGAAGCGGATAGTTTATGTACCAGACGGGCAGAAAGTGTTGAGCGGTCAGAATCTATCACCGCTATCTTCAAATTCCGAACTTCTTGAGTGGCGATTCGCGGCACTACATTCATCATGGCAAAGGGCAGTAAAATAAACACCACCGGAAGAATGCGATTGCGAAACATCTGCTTGTATTCCTTAATCAAAAGATATTTCAGAGCCTTCATCATTCAAGTCTCGTTTTAAATAATTTCCATGAAAGAAGCAGAAATACAACACTTTCGCCTATCAAAATCATAATCTCTTTCACTACATAACGTACTTCAACTCCCTCTATCATTATTTTACGCGATGCTGTTATAAACCATTTTGTAGGCACTATGTTGCTGACAATCTGTGCAACTTTCGGCATACTGTTTATATCGAACACCATTCCTGAAAGATACATTGCCGGAACGATAAGCAGCAGCGATATCAGCATTGCGGCAAGCTGAGTATTGACTATAGTAGATATAAGCAACCCGAGCATCAGGGATGTAAAGATATATATGACAGACACGAAAATATAAAGTGACAGACTCCCTGTCATGGGTATATGCAGCAAAAACACGGACAAGCAGAGAATCACAACAAGATCCGTCAGAGCTATCAGCATATACGGTATCAACTTCGCTATCACAATATAAATGGGAGGAAGCGGAGAGGCTAGTAATATTTCCATAGTACCGGTCTCACGCTCGCGCACTATTGCGATAGAGGTCATCATGCAGCAAATCAGTAGCATCACCATACCTACTATCCCAGGCACAAAATTAACCTCAGACCTTTGCTGGGGGTTGAAGAGCATTCTGCTGCTTACTTTTATATTCATCGTGTTTACTTCACCACTTTTTTTCAGCAATTCACCGCGCAGCCCGTCTATTACCTGCTGTGCGTATGCAACCCGTACACTTGCCTGATTCGGTTCGCTTCCATCCGAAAGAATCTGAATGGATGCATCTGACGAATGTACCAGCCTATCTGCAAAGCAGGGACTGAAGATAACCGCAATATCTATTTCCCCCTTGCGAAATTTATCCATCGCCTCACGCTCTGAATTAATCTCATCAGTAATAATAAAGTATCTGTTTGCGGCAATACGCTCCGTGATTAGAGTCGTATATACATCCTTTGCCGGGTCAATCACAGCCACGCGAATATCCTTGACATCATTTTTTATCACATATCCCAGAAGCAATACCAGAATAACCGGCATTACCAGCAGAATCAGCAGTGAGCGAGGATCACGCAGAATATGTATGAATTCCTTTCTTACAAAAGAGCGAAACTGTTTCATATATTTTCCGTTTATTCTCTCCGGCCGGCTCCTCTCGCCAGTGAGTAAAATACATCATACATAGACTCGCCTCCAAACCGACGCTTAAGGTTTGCCGGAGTATCGAGTGCCTCTATTTTACCGTCAACCATTATAGACACGCGGTCGCAGTACTCAGCCTCATCCATATAATGAGTTGTGACAAATACCGTGATTCCACTATCAGCAGCTTTATAAATCAACTCCCAAAACTGACGGCGTGTCACCGGATCAACTCCTCCAGTCGGCTCATCAAGAAACACAACCTGCGGATCATGAAATATCGAGAGTGAAAACGCTAATTTCTGCTTCCAGCCGAGTGGTAGCGATTTAACCATCGCCTTGCGCTCAGATTCAAATCCGAGCTCTTTCAGCACCTCATCTA
>CAMWYV010000141.1 GCA_947178565.1 uncultured Porphyromonadaceae bacterium
CCAACAAGATCGATAACCTCACATACGCTATCGACGAAATCGGTTTCTCAATCGTGCAGACATTTGCTGCTACTCACTAATCTCATATTACACCTTAATTATATAAACAGAACTGTAATATGGGAAAAGTAAAAATTAAAAGAAAGAGTACCCTCATCGACATGACCGCGATGAGTGACGTGACTGTTCTTTTGCTTACTTTCTTCATGTTGACGTCTACTTTCCTTCAGAAAGAACCTGTGACTGTGATCACACCGTCATCTGTTTCAGAGGTCAAGGTGCCTGTGGCAAATGTTGCCACTATCCTTATCTCACCAGAAGGTAAAGTGTTCATGTCTATCACCGGTGACGCAGAAGCCGAGAATAAAGACACCTGGGGCTCGGAAGCCATCAGAGCTGAAATTCTCAAAAACGCTGTTGCCGAATACAATAGACTTCACCCGAGCAATCCCGTGAATCTCACAGAACAGGACGTTGCGGTGTTCTCCAAAATCAATATGTTTGGAGTACCCTTCAGAGCTTTGCCTGAATTCTTGAGAATGTCACAGACTGAGCAGGATAAAGTTATTTCAGATATGAGCCGTGCGGACGTTGGTATTCCTCTCGACGGAAACCGCGACCTCACCAAGCCCAACGAATTCCAGATCTGGATGCGTGCTATCTACTCAAGTTCTAACGACAATCTCCAGGCAATGATGAAGAAAGGCGAAGGTATAGCAGTGAAAGCTGATCATAACACTCCGTATGACAGAGTTCACAACGTACTCGACAACCTTCAGACACTCAAGATGAACCGCTTCAGCTTGATGACAGCACTTAAAACTGAGCAAGATTAAATCATTATGGCACAGATTGAACAATCAGACAAGGGTGGCAAGAAGAAAAAAGGCGCCCAGAAGAAAATGTCTATCCATGTGGACTTCACTCCCATGGTTGACATGAACATGCTTCTGATTACGTTCTTTATGCTTTGTACCACAATGATTAAATCTCAGACCCTGCAGATTTCGCTTCCTACCAATGAGAAGCTGGAGCAGCAGGATATGAGCAAAGCTAAGGAATCAGAAGCGATTACCCTCATCGTTGATACCGAACGTAACGAGAACGGCGATATCAAGAAAGATGAAGAAGGTAAACCTCTCAACATTGTTTATTACTTCGAGGGACAGGCTCAGGTTGACACTATTACAGGTGCCTCTAACATTAAGAAAGAGACATTTGTTGGTAATGACGGCACTGTTCAGCGTGGTATCCGTAAAATCCTTCATGACCGCAACAAGCAGGTACTTGCTAAAATCGATGTGCTCAAGGAGCAGTGGCGCAACAGAGAGCTTCACCCCAACAAGGACATCAATGACAGCATCTATCAGGCAAGAGCTAAAGAGTACAGAAACGACTCTACCCTCACCCGTCCTATCGTGGTCATCAAGGCTACCCCCAAAGCATCTTGGGAAAGCCTTATCAGCGCACTTGACGAAATGCAGATCAATCATATCTCACGCTATCAGATCGATAATATGAATCGTACTGACTCTCTTATGATTGACGGTTATAATCGTGCAAACAGGTGATTATTTGATGTAAGATATATATTAACTTTAAAAGCTTAGAAAAAATGGCAAAAGATGTAGATCTTTCATCAAAAGAGTGGCGTGACATAATATTCGAAGGCAAGAACAAAGAGTATGGTGCATACCAGCTTCGCCAGGAATCAAATGCCCGTCACAATAAGGCAATGATTGTAATCATCATTGTACTCGCTATTGTTGCTGCGCTCGCTTTCCTTGTAAACACTGTGATAAAGGCGGCTGAGGCACGTCCGGAAGATCAGGGTGAGCAGGTTCTCGCAGAACTTGTTACCGCTGATGAGCCGGAACCGGAACCAGAAGAGGAGCAGCAGCGAATCGAGGAGCAGCAGCCTGAAGTTATCAAGGAAGAACTTCTCAACACCGTTAAATCCGCTGAGATCGCCATCGTGCCTGATGACCAGGCTGAGGAGATCAAGAGCCAGGATGAAATGAAAGAAGATGACCGCGCGATCGGTGCTGTGAATGAGGACCGTGGTGTCGATGACATCATCAACGCTCAGGAGCACAAGGATGTGGTTGTCGTTGAAGAGAAGAAACCTGAACATGATGATAACTATGTGTTTGAATCAGTTGAGCAGAACGCTGCTTTCCCCGGTGGTGACGCAGCACTTCTCAAATGGCTCGCAGATCACATGAATTATCCTCAGACAGCACTTGATAATGGTGTTCAGGGCACAGTTCGTGTACGTTTCGTCGTTAAGAAAGACGGCACAGTCGGTGATGCGAAAGTATTGAAACCGGTTGACCCCGCTCTTGATAAAGAAGCTATCCGAGTTGTAAAAGCTCTTCCGAAATTTATCCCCGGTAAGATGAACGGTCACGCAGTTAACTGTTACTTCACAGTTCCTGTTAAGTTCCGTATCATTACTCAGGGCTAAACCAAGGCTATAAATTATTTCAGATAAATCGGGCGATGGATTTTCCACCGCCCGATTTTTTTGTGGTATCCGAATGTTTCAGGAATTTTCCGTAGATGCAAAATAAATGGTGCGCTTCAAAAAAGCGCACCATTTATTCCTATATCTTTTGGGAGGGTTGTTAATCGAAAATATGACGGAGCTTACTGAAAATACGGTTTTTCACGCTCTCGGTAGGGGTCATGTTCGGTTTATATTTAAGTCCCTCTATAGCCTTTTTCTCCTCATCAGTTAGGTTTTCAGGTACATATACCATGACATTGACCAGTTCATCGCCAGTACCGGAGCCGTCGGTGGCGGGGAGACCCTTTCCGCGCAGACGCAGAATCTTGCCCGGTTGTGTTCCGGGAGCAATTTTAAGGCGCGCTCTTCCGCCGATAGTAGGCACTTCGGCAGAGCCTCCAAGTGCGGCAGTGGGGAAATCAAGCATCAGGTTGTAGATAACATCGTTGCCGTCACGAATCAGCTCCGGATGCTTAATCTCTTCAATCACAATGAGCAGGTCACCGTTTACTCCGCCATGCATCGGCGCATTGCCTTTGCCTTTTACTGTGAGTACCATGCCATCGCTCACACCGGCGGGGACGTTGAATGAAACGGTCTGTTCCTTGTGTTCTACTCCGGTACCGTTACAGTAATGACATTTTTCGCTTATAATCTTGCCTTCGCCGTTACATTCGGGACACACCGCAGCGCTCTGCGACATGCCGAAGATTGTCTGCTGCGCGCGGAGCACAGTGCCGGTACCGTTGCAGGTGGGACATGTGTGGAATGCAGTGCCGTCCTTGGCACCGGTGCCGTTGCAATGGTCATCTTTTGCGAATGCTTTAAGTTTGAGGGTCTTGGAAACACCTTTGGCAATATCTTCCAGCGAGAGTTTGAGGGTGATTCTCAAATCATCGCCCTTGCGCTGACGCTTGCGTGCCCTTGCACCCCCTGCCGCGCTGCTGAAGCCGCCCATGTCAAATCCTCCTCTGCCGCCGAAAATATCGCCGAATGCAGAGAATATATCGTCCATGGACATACCGCCGGTGCTGTAGAAACCTCCTGCTCCGCCACCAGGGAATCCCTGAGGACCCATGGAGTGACCGAACTGGTCATACTTCTGGCGTTTGTCAGGATCGGAGAGTACATCATACGCCTCAGCCGCCTCTTTGAATTTCTCCTCGGCTTCTTTGTCACCCGGATTTTTGTCAGGATGATATTTTATAGCGAGTTTTCTATATGCTTTCTTTAGTTCATCGGGGGTAGCCGATTTGGAGACCCCGAGCACTTCATAGTAATCTCTTTTGTCCATCTCAAAGATGTTTTTTATCTGGAATTATTGCGCGACGACCACTTTGGCGTGACGGAGCACTTTTTCATTGATAGTATAGCCTTTGGTTGGAGTGTCAATCACTTTGCCCTTGCTGTCTTCATCAGGAGCGGGCACCATAGCTATTGCCTCATGCATATCGGGATTGAACTCTGTGCCGGTGCTTTCGATAGCCTTGACACCGTTCTGTTCGAGATATTTCACAAGTTTGCTATATATCAGCTCCATACCTTCGCGCAGTGCATCAGGGTCATCAGTGGTTTTGTTTGCCTCGATGCCTCTTTCAAAATCGTCCACAATCGGCAGAATGCCTTTCATCGCTGATTCTGCGGCATTTTTGATTATATCGCTTTTCTCTTTAAGGGTGCGTTTGCGGAAATTGTCAAACTCAGCCATGAGGAAAAGATATTCCTTTTTTTCTTTCTCAACCTTAAGTTTCTCCTCAGCTAGCTGCTTGGCAAGCGCATCGATTTCGCTCATCTCGGCGTTTTCTATATCTTCTGCGCTCTCATTCTCTTCAGCCGCCTCAGGCACATTGTCCATCACTTCAGATACTCCTTCAG
>CAMWYV010000142.1 GCA_947178565.1 uncultured Porphyromonadaceae bacterium
TGGCAAAAGAGACCGAACTTAAATTTCTGGTAAAAAACGGCTCGTGGCGCGCCCGCTGTGGATGAGGCGTGCGTTTTGTACAGACATATCTCAATACCGACCCCGATGCGACAGTGCGACTCCGCATTGCCGGCGATTCGGCATACCTCACCGTTAAAAGCCGCAATCACGGCGCGGAGAGAAACGAATGGGAATATAAGATACCTGTGAGCGATGCCCGCGAGATGATTGAGGATTGCGAGACTTCTCCTGTGATCGACAAAACGCGCTATCGTGACGGCAGGTGGGAGATAGATGTGTATCACGGTGCCCTGCATGGACTCGTGATAGCGGAAATCGAGCTTGAAAACCTGCATGAAAAGGTGGATCTGCCTGACTATATCGGCAGAGAGATAACAAATGACACGAGGTATTACAACTCCTCTTTGTCACAGTCCGGTGAAATTCCGCTCAACGACTGACAGGCGCGTCAATAGACCATCCTCCGCCCAGCGCCTTATACAGGAGCACCAAGGCGATACGCTCGTCTCTTATGGCGTTGGTGAGACCTATTTCCGCATCAAGGTAACGCCTCTGCGCATCAAGGACATCGAGATAACTGCTGCCACCGCCCCGATACTGGAGACGAGCAAGATCGGTGTACTTCTTGGCGGCATCTCTGAGAGCCGTGCGTGAATCGGATGTTTCGCGTGCCTTGATATAATCGGCAAGAGCATCCACAGTTTCCCGGAACGCCTCAATCACCGTCTGCTCATATTCATATCCAGCCTGATTGTAAGCCGCCACTGCCGATTTATATGCTCTTTTCTTTCTACCGAAATCCAAAACCGGGGCAAAGATATTGCCGCTTAAGAAAGAGTATGGCGAATCAAAAAACTTGCCGAAGGAATCATTTTCAAATCCACCATTCAGAGAAAAGCTGAGAGTGGGAAACCGTGCCGCATGAGCCACTCCGACAGATGCACCCGCCTGAGCAAGCCTCATGCGCGATGCGCGGATATCAGGTCGCCGGGTGAGAAGGTCTGCCGGTAATCCGATAGGAATATACTTAGGATGCACAGATATATGACCGGCACTGTTGACTTCAATTTCCTTTCCGGGAAAATCTCCAAGAAGCAGTGCGAGGGCATTTCGGGTGGTTTCAAGATTCTTCTCGATAACCGGCACAAGTGACTTTGCGGTAGTGTATTCCACCTGAGCCTGCAGGTACGGGAGTTCCGATGTGAGTCCACCCTCATATCTGAGTTTTGCCTTAGCAAGCTCTTCAGCACGTGTGTCAATCGTGCGGCTGACAATTTTCGCCTCTGTTTCAAGAGCGATAAGGTTGAAATATGCCGTGGCGGTTTCAGCGATGAGAGTAATCTGCATCGCTCTCCTTTCTTCTATCGCCGCCGCATAAGCAGCCTTATTTTTTTTCGCCGCCCATCTTATATTTCCGAAGAGGTCAACCTCCCAACGAAGCACGCCCTTGAGCCCGAGCTCGTTGTCACCTGAAAAAGATTCGTCTGCATAATGAGTGTTTTCCCTCTGGGCATAAGCCTGTATGCCGACAGAGGGGAAGAAATCTGCTTTAGCCATTCCATAAAGCTGACGCAGCCGCTCAACATTTTCGGCAGCCGCAAGAAATTCCCGATTGTGAGTCAGCGCCCGATTTATCAACGTGTTGAGAATGGAATCACCGTAGAATGTCCACCAGTCAACATCTGCTATGGAGGCTGTATCCGTCATGCCGGGAATAGAATCCGGAAGCTCGATATTTACCTTCCGGCAATCTCTCATAGCCGAACAAGCCCCACAAAGAACGCTCAGAGTGAACAAAAGCGCGGGGAGAACGATATATAGAAGTTTTCTCATTTATTTTTGCTGAATTTTTTAGTAAACTTCATCACATTGACAAAGAAAAACGGCACAAATACGATTCCGACGGTTATGGCGACAAGCATACCGAAGAATACTCCGGTGCCTATGCCCTGACGGCTTGCGCTACCCGGACCTGAAGCGAATACAAGCGGGAGAAGCCCGAGCATAAAGGCAAGAGAGGTCATGACTATGGGACGGAAACGCAGTTTAGCAGCATCAAGCGCCGCATCCGCCGGGTTCTGCCCTCTTTACGTACCGTCTTTTGCAAATTGCACAATAAGAATCGCATTTTTAGCCACGAGTCCAACCAACATTACCAATCCAATCTGGAAATAGATATTGTTTTCAAGTCCGCATAGCCATATTCCCAGATATGCGCCTATTCCTGCGACCGGAAGAGAGATAATCACGGCAAGAGGCACAGACCAACTTTCATACTGTGCTGCAAGGAAGAGGAATACAAAAATGAAGGCAAGCATAAGCACCAATCCGGTCTGACCGCTCTGATGCTGCTCCTGATATGACAATCCGCTCCACTCAACCCCAATATTTTCAGGCAATTTCTCATGCACAATCTCCTCCATAGCCGCCATTGCCTGACCTGAGCTATATCCACTTGCAGCCTCCCCCGTGACTGTTGCCGATGTGAACATATTGAACCGTTTGATCGAACCGGCGCCGGTGGTGTAGTACGAGCTACCGAGAGAAGTGACCGGCACCATCATCCCTCCGCTACCGCGCACATAGAAAAGATTCAAATTGGCACGACGCGCACGATATGGCGCATCAGCCTGAATATATACCTTATATATACGGTTGAACATATTGAAGTCGTTGACATAGATAGAGCCTGTAAACGCCTTCATTGTAGAGAAAATATCGGTCATACTCACTCCGAGGAGCTGCGCCTTGTCACGATCCACGTCAAAATACAGCTGCGGGATGTCACTCTGCATAGAGGTGGAAAGTCCGCTTATCTGACGCGCTTGCTCGGCATACACTTTCAGAGTATCGACAGCCGCCTGCAAATCGGCATAGGTAGCTGTGCCACGCGCCTCAAGCACCATTTCAAAACCTCCCGATGAGCCGAGCCCCGGAATGACTGCGGGCGAGGACAGATATACCTTGCTCTCGGGATAGGTAGATAATTCCGCGACAGTTTCCTCCATGATAGCGGAGATTTTTCCGGACTTCCTCTCCTCCCACGGTTTCAGAATCACCGTGAGCTGACTGTGAGACTGATTGGTACCCATACGCGGACTTGTGCCTGTAACGGTGAGCACATGGTCAACATCCGGATGCTCCATGAGCCATGCCATAGCGCGCTCAGTGACTTTTCTCGTTCTCTCAATAGTGGCACCTTCGGGCAGTTCCAGCTCCACCGTGAAATATCCCTGATCTTCCTGTGGCATAAAGCTGGTGGGTACAAATCTGTTCATAAGCCATATAGCCACAAGTATCATGCCATACAGCGCCAGCATTCTCTTAGGAATAGCGAGTGCCTTGCGCACGAGGCGGCAATAGAGGCTGTTGCCTTTTTCAAGAGTATTATTTATGGCTCTGAAGAAACGGTTTTTCTCACCGGACTCAGGGCGAAGAAGCATCGCGCACATCACCGGCGAGAGGGTGAGAGCCACAACAGTGGAGAGAATCACAGACACTGCGATAGTGATGGTAAACTGGCGATACAACTGCCCGGTGATACCCGGAAGAAAACTCACCGGTACAAATACGGCACACAGTACGAGCGACATAGCGATGAGCGCACCGCTTAGTCCCCCCATAGCCTTACGGGTAGCCTCCCGCGCCGACAGCCCCTCTTCATTCATAATACGGTCAACGTTTTCCACCACCACGATAGCATCATCCACCACAATACCAATCGCGAGAATCAATCCCAGCAGGGTGAGCATATTCAGGGAGAAACCGAATATCAGCATCACTCCGAATGTGCCGATCAGCGAGATTGGCACTGCCACGACCGGAATGAGAGTGGCTCGCCAGTTTTGCAACGACAGGAACACTACCAGAATAACAAGTATAAGCGCCTCGAAAAGTGTGCGGTAAACATGGTGTATGGACTCCGATATATATGTAGTCATATCAAATGGAATCTCATAGGTGATTCCTTCTGGAAAACCTTTGCTTATATCCTGCATCTGCTTTTTAACGGCAGCCGCCACATCCATTGCATTGGATCCGGGAAGCATGGTGATTTCCAGCACTGCGGCATTCTCTCCGTTTATTCCGCTCTCAGTGGCATAGCTTGACGCTTCAAGCGAGATTCGCGCCACATCCTTGAGGCGAATCACGGAACCGTCGCCATCCGTGCGTACAACAATATCCTCGAATTCGGTGACCGATGACAGTCTGCCGCGTGCGGTGATAGGCACTGTCAGATCGACACCCTCCATAGGCGCCTGACCGAGAACACCGGCAGCGCTCTCGCGATTCTGATCCTGGAGAGCTTTCTGCAAATCGCTGACAGTCAGCCCGAGGTCGGCAAGTTTGTCGGGCTGCAC
>CAMWYV010000143.1 GCA_947178565.1 uncultured Porphyromonadaceae bacterium
ACTATAGCCACTGTTGCAAGATTATGCTCTGCATGAATGGGATTAATTTCTCCGGAGTGGAGTTCCTGAAAAAATTCTTTTTCAAGAGCCTTGACAGCATCGGATGCATCTTCATTTTTAATAGCGAATGAAGTAGTGTTTTCACTGGATGCCTGAGAGACAAGAAATACACTTATACCCTCTTTGGCTAGTGCATTGAAGATTCTGGCATTCACTCCCACTATACCAACCATACCGAGACCGCTCACGGTAATAAGACAGGTATCGCTGATAGAGGAAATTCCTTTAATGGCTTTACCATCGCAGCGGGCTTCCTCAGTTTCTCTTGTAGCAGAAATAAGAGTGCCTGGAGCTGCAGGGTTGAAAGTATTCTTAATAAGAATGGGAATGTTTTTATGGAACACAGGATAAATTGTGGGAGGATAAACCACTTTCGCTCCGAAGTTACAGAGTTCCATCGCCTCTACGAAGGTAAGATGGTCAATAACATAGGTGTTGCTTATCACTCTCGGATCAGCAGTCATGAATCCGTCAACATCCGTCCATATTTCAAGTACTTCAGCATCCAGAGTCGCAGCGATTATTGCTGCTGTATAATCGCTGCCGCCCCTGCCGAGGTTTGTAACATCTTCGGTAGCATTATCCGATGAAATGAAGCCGGGCACAACCGCAACCTTAAATTCCGCCGGGGAAAACGTTTTGGCAACAAGTTCGTTTGTAACAGGATCAAGCACGTGTTTGCCAAACTGGTCGGTGGTTTTTATGAAAGAACGGGAATCAAAAAGTGTAGCACTCTTGATAATATTGCTGATTATCATGCTTGACAAGCGCTCTCCGTAGCTCACTATAATGTCAAGAGAGCGGAGTGACAAATCTTTCAGCAGGCTTACACCTTTAAAAATATTGGCAAGTTCGTCAAGCATTTCATCAGCTCGCTCCCTTACTGTGGATTGGATATTTTCGCTCACCATGCCGGTGATAACATCATAATGACGTTGCTTTATCTTTGCAAAAATATCCGTGTAGTCAGTAATATTTCCGGCGGCAGCTGCCTTGGCGGTAGAAATGAGCATATCGGTGATTCCTCCGAGAGCCGACACAACTATAATTACCGGTGTCTCTTCCGCCTCAACAATTGACTTTACGCTCTGCAGGCTTGCGACAGTGCCTACAGAAGTTCCGCCAAATTTCAATACTTTCATTATTTAGAATTCTGAGGTAAAATGGAATTTTATATCTGGAAAATCATTCTGAGCCATCTGAAGCACGTAGGCTGAATCGGCAAGGAACACATCGCGTCCCTCACGATCCAAAGCCATAAACTGATGTTTGCGCTTCTTGAAATTTTCAAGGGCTACCGGATTTGTGCTTTCAATCCAGCATGCCTTATAAAGTGATATAGGCTCCCAACGGCACTGGGCACCATATTCATGCAGAAGACGATACTGGATTACTTCAAACTGCAGCTGTCCCACCGTGCCGATTAGCTTTCTGCCGTTAAATTGATTTGTAAACAATTGGGCAACCCCTTCATCCATAAGTTGCTGAATGCCTTTTTCAAGCTGCTTGGATTTCATTGGATCTGAGTTCTCAATATATTTGAACATCTCAGGGGAGAAACTGGGCAGTCCTTTGAAATGAAGTGTTTCCGATGAAGTTATAGTGTCACCGATTTTAAAGTTACCGGTATCTGGAATACCGACGATGTCACCCGGGAACGCTTCATCGACGATACTCTTCTTCTGAGCCATGAATGCTGTAGGTGCGGCAAATTTTAGGGTTTTGCCCGAGCGGATATGGCGATAGGGTGCATTACGCTCAAATTTGCCCGAGCATATTTTGACAAATGCGATACATGACCTGTGATTGGGATCCATATTCGCATGAATCTTGAAAACGAAGCCGCTGAATCCCTCTTCTTCAGGTTTTACTTCTCTCTCCTCCGCAACAATCGGTCGGGGAGATGGGGCAATCTGCACGAAACAATCAAGCAATTCCTTCACTCCGAATGTATTGAGGGCAGAACCGAAGAATACGGGTGCTACTTTACCCTCAAGGTATGCTTTCTCATCAAATTCAGGATAAACACCTTCTATGAGTTCAAGATCTTCTCTTAGCTTAGCCGCATCCGTGCTTCCTACTGCTTCGTCAATACGCGGGTCATCCACATTTTCTATCTCCACGCGCTCGGTGATCTTCTGTTTATCGGGGGTGAACAAATCAAGAGAATGCTCATGAATGTTATAGACACCTTTGAATTTAGCTCCGATATTGATTGGCCATGTGAGGGGACGGACATTTATTTTCAGTTCCTGTTCCAGCTCGTCAAGAATATCAAAAGGATCTCTACCCTCGCGGTCAAGTTTATTTACAAAAATGATGACGGGAGTATTGCGCATACGGCATACCTCCATCAGGCGCCTGGTCTGTTGCTCGACACCTTTAGCCACATCGACCACAATTATCACACTGTCAACAGCAGTAAGGGTTCTAAAGGTATCCTCAGCAAAATCCTGGTGACCCGGAGTATCCAGAATATTGATTTTATAACCTCCATATTCAAATCCCATAACTGATGTGGCAACAGAGATTCCTCTTTGTTTCTCTATCTCCATCCAGTCGCTGGTAGCTGTTTTCTTTATTTTATTGGATTTTACCGCACCGGCGATATGAATTGCGCCGCCAAAGAGCAGTAACTTCTCTGTGAGAGTGGTTTTGCCGGCATCCGGGTGCGATATAATCGCAAATGTGCGCCTACGACTTATCTCGTCAGTTAACTGTGACATCTAATTGATTTATTAAAGTAGGTGCAAAGTTACTATTTTAAATTAAAACTCACTATCTTTGCAGTATATGGAATTGACGGCTTCGTTACGAAAATTTGTCATGTCGCTCTCTTCTACCCGAAGAAGGCGTGAAGATGGTGTGTTTGTTGCAGAGGGTACAAAATGTGTATGTGATACTATTGATGCATTCTCGTTGCGTTATCTTTTCGCGACTGATGGCTGGATTGATAAGCATAGTTCTATTACTGAGAGGTATTCAGATAGATTAATTCCCGTAAGTAGGAAAGACCTTGAGAGAATGAGTTCTTTAAGCACTCCGTCTGAGGTATTGACTGTGTATGATTTACCCGATTACCATTTTACCGCCTCAGTTGCCGATGATGAACTTGTTGTGGCTCTTGACGGAGTACAGGATCCGGGTAATGTAGGAACTATCATAAGAGCTGCAGACTGGTTTGGAGTAAGGTACATGATTCTGTCAGAAGACTGTGCGGACGCATATAGTCCCAAAACAGTCATGGCAACAATGGGTGCAATCTCCAGGGTGAAGATATTGCGAGGAAATCTTCCTGAGATATTAACAGGTTGTCATGCCTCAATTTACGGAACGTTTCTTGATGGTGAAAGCATTTATAAAACAGCCCTTTCTCCGACCGGTATAATAGTGATGGGCAATGAGGGAAGCGGTATAAGTGATGATATAAGCCGGATGGTTAATAATCGCATACTCATTCCCTCTTATCCTCCGGAATCAGTTACAAGCGAATCGCTCAATGTCGGGATGGCAACATCTATAGTGCTCTCTGAATTCAGACGCAGATTAATAACGGATTGAGATGGCTAAGGTAAAAAGTGTGTGGGTGTGCAACTCCTGCGGTGCGGATTCTCCCAAGTGGGCGGGAAGATGTCCGATTTGTGGTGAATGGAATACTATGGTCGAGGAGAAGGTGAGTGTAAAACAGGGAAAGAGTAAATCAATCCTCGGTTCTACCCCCAACTCCCGTCCTCAAAGAGTGAGTGAGATTGAAACCACCGAACTCCCGAGAATAATCATGCCCAGTAAAGAGCTTAACAGAGTGTTAGGGGGAGGTCTAGTTCCAGGTTCGATGGTACTTATCGGTGGTGAACCGGGTATAGGTAAATCCACTCTTGTGTTACAGAACACCCTTTCAATCAAAAGCAGGACAATCCTCTATGTGAGCGGTGAGGAGAGCGCGGCGCAGCTTCGTATGCGTGCCGATCGGCTCGGGAAGGTGAGTGAAAACGTGTATATAGTCTGCGAAACTTCCCTTGATAATATTTTCAACCATATAGAAAGCGTGAATCCCGGGCTGCTTGTCATTGATTCCATACAGACGATTGCAAGTGACGAACTTGAATCTCCGGCAGGAAGCGTCGGTCAGGTCAGGGAATGCTCTGCAAGGCTGCTGCGCTATGCTAAGGAATCCGGAGTACCGGTACTGATTGTCGGTCATATAAATAAGGAAGGCAGCATTGCGGGGCCTAAAGTTCTTGAGCATATAGTTGATACCGTTCTGCAGTTTGAAGGTGACCGGAATTATAT
>CAMWYV010000144.1 GCA_947178565.1 uncultured Porphyromonadaceae bacterium
GTCATAATTATATAAGGTATTGGTTGATTATATGAGCGTTTATTAAAAATATTGTTAAATTTTCGTTTATGCGCTGACTAAGTTACAAAATAAAATTGAGTCATGGCAAAAAATTAGTATTCCTTTCATATATTTGCACCGCAAAAACGTATTTGACCCATGACAACAGTGCTTGCCGCTATAATCTTGATTCTTGTGGCAGTAGTGATTCTCGGAGTGAAAGCACTATTTGTCAGAGGCGGGAAATTCCCGTCAGGACACGCATCTGACATTCCCGCCCTAAGAGACAAAGGCGTTGATTGCGTGCGCAAACTAAAGTAAAAACAAATAGAAACAATAAATATCAAACACATTTCATGAAAAAGACAGCATTTTCATTAGTGCTCCTCCTCGGATTGGCTGCCGTTTCCTGCAGCGGAGACAAAGCTACCGACAACACTGCTCAGAACAAACCTTCAGAAAGCGAAAAAGCTACTGCCGAACTATCTAACATACGCTATATAGATCTCGATTCAATCTCGGCCAACTACAATCTTGCAAAAGATTTTCAAGAAAATTCGCTCCGTGCTTACAGCAAGCTTGACAACGCGCAGCAAGCTAAAGCTGCAGAAATTCAGAGATTCGGTCAGCAGATTGAAGAAAAAGCAAAGAGCAACGGATATATTTCCCAGACCACTTATGAGGCTGATGTTGCTAAATTCAACAAAATGCAGCAGGATGCTCAGAACTATCTCGCAAAACTGCAGCGCGACACCGAACAGGAACTCATGCAGCAGCAACAGCAACTCACCGACTCTATCGAGTCTTTCATCAAAGACTATAACAAGACCATGGGTTATGATGCCATTCTCTTCAAAGCAGCAGGAATTTATTTCAACCCCGCTCTTGATATCACCGATGAAGTGGTGAAAGGGCTCAATGCCCGCTACAACAAAGTTAGCGAAGAAAAATAACAGATTTCATTCCCGTATAGGCGGCATTGCCTCGACGCTTCACAGCGCGGCTATGCCGCTTTCTTTTTACAAGTAAGTCAACAATACCATCCATGAATACCGGCTCACTCATAACTATAATACTCCCCGTAAGAAACCGCGCCGACCTGTTGCCGAGAACCCTGCACTCACTCGCCGCCCAGTCGCTGCGACCACTCAAAGTGATTGCGGTTGACAATGCCTCTACCGATTCCACTCATGAGATTCTGACACGGTGGGCAGAGGAGGTTGCCACGACCGGATTAGAGGTAACGGTATTGCAGGAAAAGAAGCCGGGTGCTTCCGCTGCGAGAAACCGGGGACTACGCGAAGTAACCACTCCCTATGTTATGTTCTTTGATTCCGATGACGAGATGCTTCCGGGACACACTTTGCGCCTGGCTGAATGTATCGCCGCCAATCCGCAGGCTGAGGTTATCGGTTTTGACATTGCCGTAAGAGATGATGACGGCTGGACTGATATTAAAAGCGTAAATGATTCCGACCTGCTTCGCGGACACATTCTGCACGCATCCATCGCCACACAGAAATTTATTACAAAAACCAATTTTGTTAAAACCGCTGGTGGATGGAATGAGGACCTGCCGAGATGGAATGACCTTGAACTGGGCACCAGACTGCTTGCCGCCGCTAAAAATCCTATGATTTTCCACGGCGATGCTGGAGTGATTGTCCATCCATCCGACAAATCTATTTCCGCCTCAGGATTTGCCAAAGATGCAAATCTGCTCAACAGAGCGATTGACGAAATGGAGACAGATTTACGCAACAACGGCAAAAAGGAATATCTTGTGTGGACAGGAGTAAGAAGAATGATTCTTGCGGCTCTCATCCGCCGCGAAGGTGACTGCGAAAGCGCACGAACTATGGAGACAATAATATTGAAACGCCACAACGGTTGGAAGTGGCGTTTCAAACTGCGCCTCATAGGCGCGACTGTAAGATTTTATGGCAGAGGTGGTTGCCTTCTAGCCGAAATGCTTTTCTCTACAAAGCCTCAGGAACGGTAACTTTGAAGTGGGGATTGGGAGTGTGCTGAGAGCGGGCGATATTCACAAGTTCTTTCACCTTTTCAGGATACTTGTCGGCAATATTGTTATCCTCGTGAATATCTTCTGCGAGGTTATAAAGTTCCGGCTTGCCGCGCTTTACCACGAGTTTCCAGTCACCCTGACGCACACCCATCTGGTCTGTTTCGTTGAATTCCCAGAATAGGAAATCGTGCTGCTTCTGAGTGCCCTTACCGGTGAGAGTGGGCGCGAATGAAATACCGTCGAAATAATCTATCTCAACATTCTTGTTTTCATACTTCTTCATATCCACCCCTATTAAGTCGCACACTGTGGGCATAACGTCATAGAATGCAAAAATGTGATCGTTTTCTGAAGCCTCTTTGATCACTGACGGCCAGCGCACGATGTAAGGCACACGGATTCCACCCTCGTGGCATGAACGCTTGAGACCTTTGAGCAGTCCGTCTCTGCCGAAGAATTCCGGATCGGCACCACCCTCTTCGTGAGGGCCGTTATCGCTGGTAAAAACAACTATCGTGTTTTCGGCAAGACCTTTCTCGTCAAGTTTCTTCATCACATCGCCAACGTATGCGTCAAGGCGTGAAATCATCGCTGCAAACTGGGCATGGGTGTGGATTGACTCATTGTATCTTGACCCTTCATTTCCACCCCAGGTCTTATCGTGGAAAAATTTCTTCTTATAGCCCTGAAGAAGAGAGTCGTTAGGTTGTGCAAGCTCTGCATGAGGCAGAGTGTAAGTGAGCACTCCGAAGAAAGGTGTATCGGCGCTCTGCTTATCAAGCCACTCCATAGCCTTCTCATGGATCATGTCGGCAGAGTACTGAGTACGCTTGAAATAGTCATCTCCAAACATCGGATACTTGATATTGTCCTCCATAACCACACGTACAACTGCCGTGTCACCGGCACTCTTGCTATAACGGTTCAGGAAGTTTGGATAGTAGAGGTGAGCCTGGAATTGGCATATATAACCGTAAAACTCATCCACTCCACGCTTGTCAGGAGTAGATACCGAACCTTCATAGCCACCTGCCCACTTACCGAACATGCCGGTATTGTAGCCGTTATCCTTCATTATCTCAGGAAGGATGATATGATTAGGGTCGTAAGGATGCTGACCAACAACAGCAAAATCAATATTGTCACCGTACATCACTGTGTCCTTGCCGCTCCAATATTCCTTGTTGCCGCGCACTTCGCAGTGACCGCTATGCTGACCGGTCATGAGAGATGCTCTCGAAGGAGCACTCACCGGACTGCCGGCATAAGCCTGAGTAAATCTGATGCCCTGACGCGCAAGCGAATCTATATTTGGAGTGTAGATATATTTCTGACCATAGCATCCGAGGTCACCATAACCCATGTCATCACACATTATATACAATATGTTTGGCTTGGCAGGAGTCTTGGCTTTTTTAGCCAGAGCATTTTGCGGAACAGCACCCATAGTCAAAGCTGCTGCGCCGCCTAACAAAAATCCGGAGGATAAAAAATTCATAATAAAAGATTTATATAATTGAAACTCAACAAAAAAATACAGATTTTCACTAAATCCAGCAGTCCAACTCCGTATATCCTACCGAATGCTGGAAGTAAAAACGTCTGGATTGTATATTACTTATTGCTTTTTAGTTGTTTGCTTGGAGGTCGGAGCTATTGACACATTAATCCAGTGGGGTTCCACTTTCTCAAAGCCATATGCAAAGTTGGATTCCTTATATTGCAAAATGCTTTCCGCAGGCACATACAGCACCTTTTTAAGTTGTGGATTGGTGAAGATCCGGTCAACAGCACCATCTATGTGATTGGCTGGAATCGGGTTAAGGCATTTAATTTCGGCGAAATCACACCCGTAAAACGGTATATCTCCGACTGTCTTTAAGGATGAGCCGAGAGTCAGCGTTCCATTCAGCCTATAGCATTCCCCAAAAGCACATCTGCCTATAAATGTCACTTTATCCGGTATTGTGAGCGAGCCCTCGAACCGGCAGCAATAGTAGAATGCGTTTGCTCCAATATATGTCACCGCATCGGGTATGATGAGCGGTCCGGTGAAATCAGTGCAGTAATAGAAAGCTCTTTCACCAATGTATGTCAACTTATCCGGCATAATCAATGAGCCGTTTAAGCCTCTGCAAGAGCTGAAGGCACCGGCTGCGATAGAGGTCACTCCGTCAGGGATCAGCAGTGAGCCTGTAAGGTTATGACATTCTTCAAAACAATGTGCGGAAATTGCAATCAAATCGTTTGGCAGATGCAAGCTTCCGGTCAAACCGCAACGGAAAAACGCATATTC
>CAMWYV010000145.1 GCA_947178565.1 uncultured Porphyromonadaceae bacterium
ATATGGATAATTTTGTAGGCTGAAATTAAAATTCCTTAGATGACAGAAGATTTTACAGAAGTAAATGAGCGATATACCCTGCCCGAAGCTATACGCGAGGCGCAGAGATGTCTTCACTGCAAAGTTCCTTCATGCAAGAAGGGATGTCCTATCAATAATGATATTCCCGACTGGATTGCCGAGCTTGCCAAAGGTAATTTCGGCAATGCCATGGCTATAATCAATGAACGTAGCAATCTGCCTGCAGTATGCGGCAGGGTATGCGGTCATGAGCGCCAGTGTGAGGGCAATTGTGTGCTTGCCAAGAAAGGGCAGCATATTAATATAGGCAGGCTTGAACGGTTTGTCGCCGATTTCGATTCAGATGCCGATCTTACTCATGAGGCTATTCCGCAAAAGAATCGTGGTAGGGTTGCAGTTATCGGAAGCGGTCCTGCCGGACTCACCATAGCGGGCGATCTTTCCCGCCAAGGGTTTGCCGTTGAGATTTTTGAGATGGAGCCGGAACCGGGAGGGGTGTTGATGTATGGCATTCCCGAATACCGTTTGCCTAAGGAGGTTGTTCGCCGTGAAATCAAGAAGATAGAAAATCTTGGCGTTATTTTTCATCTCAATACCACCATAGGTGAGAATATCACGGTTGATGACTTGTTTGCAAAAGGATTTGATGCTGTTTTCATGGGCACCGGCACTGGAGTGCCGAACCGTCTGGATATTCCAGGAATAAATCATCCTGCGGTGCGTCAAGCAATCCGTTTCCTTCGACGTGTAAGTCTCTTTGAAAGCGGATGGATGTCGCGCGATGAGGTTATTGTGGGCAACGGTGACATAGTATTTGTGATCGGATGCGGAAATACAGCTATCGATGCAGCACGTACAGCTCTGAGAATGGGTAGCAAGGAAGTGAATGTGATTTATCACCGTACGGTGGACAATATGAATGCTCTGCGCTCTGAATATGAGGAAGCGGTTAAGGAGGGTGTGAATTTTTTCTGGAACACATCCCTCGTGAGTATTCAGGCTCAGGATTCCGAGCGTATCAAGGATGTGACCTTGAATATAGATGGAGAAGATAAGGTATTGCCCGCGGATCATGTCGTAATGGCTATCGGTAGTGCTCCGGCGGCACGTATCATATCATCGACCGAAGGTATTGAGGTGGATGACAGGGGATATGTGCTCACCCGCGATAATCCATATGGAATGTCAAGCCGAAAAGGTGTGTTTGCCGGAGGTGATGTCACCAACCGTCCCGCAACAGTTGTTCACGCTATGCGTGATGCAAAACTTGTTGCGGAAGGTATTGCCCGCTATGTGGATGCTGTTAAGCTGATGGAAAGCATTAATGGTGAAAAGATAAATAATTAAAGGGAAGAGCAAAAATTCTCTGTTTTGGTAAATCATGGATAATTTTGTATTTTTGTGCCATTATTGGCATAACCGCTTTGCTGTCAATACGAAATTATTCTAAGAAACCACAATATTTTTTATGGCTACTACTGCTGATTTTAAAAACGGAATGTGCCTCGATATCGATGGCAACTACTTTTTTATCGTTGAGTTCCTTCACGTTAAGCCCGGCAAAGGTCCCGCTTTCGTGCGCACTAAACTCAAAAACGTTAAGACCGGTCGTGTAATCGACAAAACATGGAATAGTGGTGTTAAGGTCGAGGAAGTTCGCATTGAGCGTCGTCCATACCAGTATCTCTACAAGGATGATATGGGCTACAACTTCATGCATACCGAAACATTTGAGCAGGTTGCTCTTCCCGGAGAAAGCATCGAAGGCGTGCAGTTCCTCAAGGAGGGTGACATCTGCGAAGCTATGGTTCACGCTGCGTCTGATACAATCCTTACTTGCGAAATGCCCACAAGCGTGGTTCTCGAAATCACATATACCGAACCAGGTATCAAGGGTGATACTGCCACAAACACTCTGAAGCCCGCTACTCTTGAAACCGGTGCTGAAGTGCGTGTGCCTCTCTTCTGCAATATCGGTGATAAGGTGAAAATTGATACCCGCGATGGCTCATATGTTGAGCGCATCAAGGCGTAATTGACATTTTTACGACAGTATTTACGGGTGTCCGCAATTTATAGGAACTGCGGACACTTGTTTTTTTATTGTTTTAAATGTAACTTTGTAGCATAACCGTGCAATTCAAATTATTAATAGAAATAACCATGAACTTTAATCGTATTCTTATTTCCGCTTTGGCGGCTGTTGCGTTTTCCGCAGTGCCGGTTGCCGCACAGGTTGACCTCAGTTCACAGCGCAAAGAGGTGCAGGATTTCCTCAAAGTGCCCGGTCACAAGGTTGATCATAAGGGTATAATCATTAATCCTACTCCTCATCAGCTTACCGTGGATTCTGTGCGTACCGTAAATATTGCGGCGGGATTTAAGCCGGATGCCAAATTTCTTGCTGATTTTGGCGGAGACTTCACAACCTTGAATCTACCTAAGTCTCCGTCAGGATTGAAAGTTAAGGCGGAATATGGTGCGAAAGCAGCCGCTAAAGCCAATGTTAAAGCTGTGAAAGGCGCATATTCTCTGAATATAGATAAGTCAGGTGTCAAAATTTCTGCTTTTGATAAATCAGGTGTCTTTTATGCGCTTCAGACTCTGCGTCAGTTGCTTGACAGTCCGGTTGCAGCGAATGGCACTCTTCCCGTTATTGCTATAAATGACTATCCCGATCTGCCTTATCGCGGAGTGGTGGAGGGGTTCTACGGTAATCCCTGGAGCCATGAGGTCCGCCTGTCGTTGATTGATTTCTATGGTAAAAACAAGATGACCGACTATATTTTCGGTCCGAAAGATGATCCATACCACAGCTCACCCTATTGGCGTCTTCCTTATCCAGAGGATCAGGCAAACAAAATCAAGGAGCTTGTTGCTGCTTGTAAAAAGAATCATGTAAACTTTGTATGGGCTATCCATCCGGGACAGGACATCCGTTGGGATAAGGCAGACTATGATAGTTTGGTGGGTAAACTCAATATGATGTATGACCTCGGTGTGCGTTCATTTGCTATTTTCTTTGACGATATCAGTGGTAAAGGTGCCGACTCAAAGATGCAGACTCAGTTACTCAATGATCTGACTAATGACTTTGTTAAGGCTAAGGGCGATGTGACAAACCTTATGATTTGTCCCACAGACTATACAGAGCTGTGGGCTAACCCCAGACCCACCGGACAGCTTGCTGTTTATGGCGAAACACTCAATCCTGATGTCGAGGTGTTCTGGACCGGTAAAGTAGTTTGCAGTGACCTCACTCCCTCGACTCTTGAGTTTGTGAATTCCAGAATCAAGCGTCCGGCTCTTTTCTGGTGGAATTTCCCTGTGACTGACTATTGCCGTAACATCCTTCTTCAGGGACCTGTTTATGGACTTGATACCAATCTGACTGTTAAAGATGTGGCTGGTATCGAGAGCAACCCTATGGAGCACGGCGAAGCAAGCAAGCTGGCTCTGTATGGAGTGGCAGACTATGCTTGGAATGTTGCCGACTATAATCCTATCGACAACTGGGAGCGGGGTCTTGTGAATATCGCTCCTGAAGCTGCGGAGGCTTATCGTCTCTTCGCTATTCACTCCGCTGACACACAGACAGGTTATCGCCGTGACGAATCTTGGGAAACTACTACTTTCCCCTACAATAATTATACTCCCGCACAGTTTGAAGCGCTCCGCAATGAGTTTAACCGCATTGTTAAAGTGCCTGAGCAGATGCAGTCTATTTCCAACAAAGCCCTTCTCGCGGAGATTAATCCGTGGCTCACAGAGTTTGGTAAACTTGGCGAAAGAGGAAATAGAGCTCTTGATCTCATTAAAATATTTGAGGAAGAAAATCCGGCTGAATTCTGGGCTGCTTATGTGAGAAATCTTATGTCGCCTGAAGAAATTGAGGCATATCAGGCGCATAAAATCGGTACAATGAAGCTGCAGCCATTCTATGAAAACGCTATGGACAGTATGCTTTATGCATTCTATACAAGTGTTGCCGGCACACTTCCCGGCATTCATCGTCCCATCGGTTCATACAAGAACCTGTCATCACCCATGGGCAAACTAATGCTTGACAACGATACTACAACCTTCTATCATTCAGGCAACGCTCAGAGAGCAGGTCACTGGATCGGACTTGATCTCGGTCAGCCTATTGATGTTGAAAATGTCTTGATTTATCAGGGTCGCAACTCCGTTGACGATGTTGATTATTTTGACAAAGCGGTAGTAGAAGCGTCTGTTGATGGCAAGGAATGGCTGCCGCTCACAGATGAACTCGAAGGTCAGTATGTTATTGATTGGAAC
>CAMWYV010000146.1 GCA_947178565.1 uncultured Porphyromonadaceae bacterium
CAATTACTTGCAATTTTATAGGGTGCCCAGAACAGGACTCGAACCTGCACGCCTCGCAGCACTCGCACCTGAAACGAGCGCGTCTACCATTCCGCCACCTGGGCTTTGCGCTGCAAATTTAGCGCTTTTTTTTATTCCTTCCAAATGTTTTTATCCGCTTGTGTCATGAAACTCTTTAATGAGCCGGATTCATAAACGGTCATTAAAAAAAGAAAACGTCCTCACGAATTTTCGTGAGGACGTGGAATGTTTGGTTATGAGGATGATCAGCGGATAAAGAGGAGCTCGCGATATTTGGGGAGCGGCCACATTTCGTTATCTACCATAAGCTCCAGTTTGTCAATATGGTAGCGGATGACTGACATGTGGGGCACCACATTGTCATGATAGGCTATAGCTTTCTCGCGTTCGCTCTCCAGACGGTTTGCAACGCGGCGGGCATCTACCATCTCGTTAACCTCTTTCTTGATAATCTTCATGTGCTGAGCGAGTTTCTCAACAGTCGCAATATCGGCTTCCGCAATGTCTTTCGCTTTCTCAGTATCAAAAATATCCTTTATTTTGCAAATGTTGTCAAGCAGGATAGACTGGTAGCGGGTAGCAACCGGTATCACATGGTTGAGAGCAAGGTCGCCGAGTACACGCGCTTCAATCTGCACCTTTTTGGTGTACATTTCCCATTTCACCTCATTTCGGGCGGCGAGCTCGATTTCTGAGAATACTCCGGTGGTGCGGAACATATCTATAGAAGATTTTTTCTGGTATGCGTCAAAAATCAGGGGCACGCTTGTTTCGCAGTCCAGTCCTCTTTTTGCGGCTTCTTCTTTCCATTCGTCGGAGTAACCATTGCCGTCAAAGTGAATAGCCTTGCTCTGCTTGATGAGCTGACGAATCTCTTCAATGAGTGCGTGGTTGAGGGTTTCGCCGGCAGCGAGTCGCGCGTCAATCTTGTTTTTGAAGTCTATAAGCTGCTCCGCAACAGCCGCATTTAGGGCAATCATTGCAGCGCCGCAGTTTGCCGAGGAGCCGACGGCACGGAATTCAAACCGGTTGCCGGTGAAGGCAAAAGGCGATGTGCGGTTTCGGTCGGTTGTGTCGAGAGTGATTTCAGGAATCTGTGATACATTCAGATTGAGTCCCTCCTTGGTGTCAAGGTCGGCGAGCTCCGCGTTGGTGGAGTTTTCAATAGTGTCAAGCACCTGAGCGAGTTGTGAGCCTGTGAAGATAGAAATGATTGCGGGGGGCGCTTCGTTGGCTCCGAGACGGTGAGAGTTTGTCGCCGACATGATAGATGCCTTGAGCAGCGCATTGTGTCGGTGAACGGCTGCCATGACATTGACAACAAAGGTGAGGAATCTCAGATTGTCCTTGCGGGTTTTGCCGGGAGAGAAGAGCAGGGTACCGGTATCTGTGCCGAGGCTCCAGTTGTTGTGCTTTCCCGAGCCGTTGATTCCGGCAAAAGGCTTTTCGTGGAGAAGCACGCGGAAGTGATGGCGGCGCGCCACTTCTGCCATAACGGACATAAGCAGCTGGTTGTGGTCGTTTGCAAGGTTACATTCCTCAAATATCGGAGCGAGCTCAAACTGGTTTGGCGCCACCTCATTGTGGCGGGTCTTTGCCGGAATGCCGAGCTTGTGGCACTCTGTTTCAAGGTCAAGCATAAATGCCTCCACACGAGAGGGTATGGAACCGAAATAATGGTCTTCAAGCTGCTGATTTTTGGCGGATTCGTGCCCCATGAGGGTACGTCCTGTCAGCATCAGGTCGGGACGTGCGGAGTAGAGCGCCTCATCTACCAGGAAATATTCCTGCTCCCAGCCGAGGTATGCCTTGACGTGCTTCACTTCCGGGTCAAAGAGCTGTGCGATAGGAGTAGCCGCACGGTCAACACTGTTGAGCGCTCTCAGCAGGGGTGTCTTGTAGTCAAGAGACTCGCCTGTGTATGAAATGAATATTGTGGGAATGCAGAGGGTGTTGCCGAGGATGAATGCTGGCGAGGAAATATCCCACGCGCTATATCCGCGTGCTTCGAAAGTGTTTCTGATACCACCGTTGGGAAAGCTTGATGCGTCAGGCTCCTGCTGTACCAGCAGTTTGCCCGTAAATGTTTCAATCACACCACCCTTGCCGTCATGGTCAACGAATGAGTCATGCTTTTCGGCAGTGCTCTCTGTAAGAGGCTGAAACCAGTGTGTGTAGTGGCGGGCGCCATTGTCGATCGCCCATTTTTTCATGCCTTCGGCAACACTGTCAGCTACCTCTCTGGGAAGCGGCTCTTTGTTGTCAATTGCATTGCATAGTGCCTGATAGGCTTTAGCCGGAAGGTATTCAAACATCTTCTGACGGTTGAATACATACTTTCCATAATACTTTTCAGGCCGTTCTTTCGGCATCTCTACCGGATCGGCTTTGCGGTTGAAAGCTTCGTCAACCACTTTAAATCTCAGTTGCGACATAAGCGTTAGCGATTAATGTTTAGTAATTTGATGTTTGTTGAAATTTTCGATCTCTCTAATGGTTTCGGTTAATCATCACTTTTGAGATTTCAAATTTTATGTTCCATATCATAATGAGGCGAGGCGTTCCATTCTATTAACCGCCTCGCGGGTGGCTTCGTGAGATGAGAACGCGGTGAGTCTGAAGTAGCCTTCGCCGCTTGGTCCGAATCCCACTCCCGGAGTGCCTACAAGATGGCATCTGGTGAGCATGAGGTCAAAGAATTGCCATGAGGTTAGTCCGTGCGGGGTTTTCAGCCATATATAGGGAGCGTTGATACCTCCGCGGCACTCAATACCGGCAGCGGTGAGCCCTTCGCGCAGCATTGCTGCGTTGGTCATATAGTAATCGATGGTCTCTTTAACCTGTTTCTGACCCTCCGCAGTATAAAGGGCTTCTGCGGCACGCTGGGAAATATAGCTTGCACCGTTGAATTTAGTTGTCTGGCGACGGTTCCACAGTGAATTCACCTCCACTATTTTGCCTGATGAGTCAATGCCTTTAAGGGCATGGGGCACAACGGTGTATCCGCATCTCACCCCGGTGAATCCGGCTGTTTTGGAGAAGCTCCTGAATTCAATAGCCACCTCTTTTGCCCCATCTATCTCATATATTGAGTGAGGCACATCCTCTTCGGTGATATATGCTTCGTATGCCGAGTCAAACAGAATCACCGAGCCGTTGGCGCGTGCATAATCCACCCACTCCTTGAGCTGACTGCGGGTGAGGGTAGTGCCGGTAGGATTGTTCGGATAGCATAGATATATGATGTCGGGGCGCTTCTGGGGCAGTGAGGGCAGGAACGCATTCTCCGCATTGCAGCTCAGATATTCAATACGGCTCCATTTGCCGGTATCGGCATCGAAGTCGCCGGCTCTGCCGCTCATCACATTGGTATCTACATACACCGGATACACCGGATCGGTGACTGCAACTTTGCACATGGGTGAAATAATATCGCCGATATTGCCGGTATCGCTTTTGGCGCCGTCACTCACAAACACTTCGTCAGTCTGAATGTCGATGCCTCGCGCAGCGTAGTCGTATGCCACGATTTTTTCTCTCAGAAAGAGGTGTCCCTGCTCCGGTCCGTAGCCTCTGAAAGTAGTGGCATCCGCTTCGTGGCGCACAGCCTCCTCCATGCCGCGGATAGCTTCGGCACAGAGCGGGCGGGTCACATCGCCTATGCCCATCCGTATGATTTTTTCTCCGCTGTGAGATGCGGCGAATGCGTCCACCCTGCGTGCTATTTCGGAGAAGAGGTAGCTTGAGGGCAGCTTTGTGAAATTGTCGTTGACTTTAAGCATCAGTGTAAGTTTATTGATATGGTGCCTTCAAAAACCGTGGTGGCACCTCCTGTCATATAAATGTGATTGTTGTCACTCCATTCGATTTCAAGATCACCTCCGGTGAGACTCACCGTGACCCTGCGACCTGTGCGTCCGGTCACTATCGCCGCTACGGCTGTTGCGCATGCTCCTGTGCCACACGCCATCGTTTCTCCGCTGCCACGCTCCCAAACCCGCATGGTGATATGCTCCGGAGAGTCAACCCTGGCAAATTCAATATTTGCCCGATCTGTCCACACAGGGCTCATTTCCAGCTCTCTGCCGAGTGAATGTACGGTGTCGGTGGAGAGGTCATCGGTAAAAATGACCGCATGGGGATTTCCCATCGACACGGCTGTGAGACATATATCTCCACGGGAAGTAGCGACGGGGCGTTCCACAAAGCGATTTCCTTCGGTATTCATCCCGACGGCTTCAGGGTCAAGTGAAGGTTCGCCCATGTCAACAGTCACAGATTCAACCTTATTG
>CAMWYV010000147.1 GCA_947178565.1 uncultured Porphyromonadaceae bacterium
GTTATATCTATCTTAACATTCAAGGCAACCGGTTGGTTAGTGCTAATATACCGCGAATCCAAATAATTTCACAAATATAATATAAATATAACTTATAATCTGTTTTTTACTATCAGGAGTGAAGCTTCGGGAGGAGGTAGGCGCCTGTGAGGGATGCCGGGTTTGCAGCAATCTCTTCGGGAGTGCCTGCCGCAACAATGTTTCCGCCGGCTTCTCCACCTTCGGGACCGAGGTCTATCACATAGTCGGCTGACTTTATCACATCGAGATTGTGCTCGATAACAATAACTGTGTGTCCGCGCGCCACAAGCGCGTCAAGCGACCTCATCAGCCGTGATATATCAGCAGAATGCAGTCCTGTAGTTGGTTCGTCAAGTATAAAGAGCGTGGGTTGCATCTTCTCGGATGCGAAATATCCTGCAAGTTTAAGACGCTGGCTCTCTCCGCCGGAGAGTGTGGACGTGCTCTGCCCTAACTTTATATATCCCAGACCAACGTCATACAGCGGTTTCAGCAGTTTTACTATCTTTTTCTCGGTGAGCGCACCATCGGGAGCTTCACCGAAGAAATCAATAGCCTCCGCGACAGTCATATCAAGCACATCGGAGATGCTCTTGCCGCGATAGAGAACTTCAAGAACCTCGCGCTTGTATCTCTTGCCACCGCATTCGGGACACACCATAGTGATGTCAGCCATAAACTGCATCTCGATTGTGAGGGTTCCGTCACCCTTGCACTCCTCACAGCGTCCTCCTTCTGCATTGAAGCTGAAATATCCGGGCTTGAATCCCATCTGCCTGCTCATCTGCTGCTCGGAGTATAGGCGGCGGATTTCGTCAAACGCTTTCATGTAGGTTGCCGGATTGGAGCGGGATGATCTGCCGAGCGGATTCTGATCAACCAGTTCCACTCCGCTGATTCTCGAAAGATCACCCTTCAGCGCGCTGAACTCACCGGTCATGCGTTTATCGCCTGAGGACACAATATCCAAATGAGCGAGGAGCGCGGGATAGAGAATGGAGCGCACGAGGGTTGACTTACCGCTGCCGCTCACTCCTGTTACTGCGGTGAGCACACCGAGAGGAAATTTCGCATCAATATTCTTCAGATTATTCTCTCTCGCCCCCTCTATGACAATAGAGTCGCGCCACTTACGCCTTGAAGCCGGAACGGGGATTGAATCTCTGCCCGTAAGGAACTCAGCCGTGTGTCCCGGTGTAGATGCATCAATATCACTGACCTTGCCGGACCACACAATCTGTCCGCCGAGGCTGCCCGCATCCGGACCCACATCTATGAGATTGTCGGCGGCGCGCATTATATCCTCGTCATGCTCAACCACAATAACGGTATTGCCGGCATCACGCAATTTGTGCATCACGCTGACCAGACGACCGGTGTCGCGCGGATGCAGACCGATACTCGGCTCGTCAAGAATATACATGGAGCCCATAAGAGGTGAGCCAAGTGAGGTCGCAAGATTGATTCTCTGGCTCTCACCGCCGGAGAGTGAAGCCGCGCGACGGCTGAGAGTGAGGTATCCGAGCCCGACATCCTTCATATATGCGAGGCGTGACTTTATCTCAGTGAGTATTCTCTTGGCAATCTTGGCATCGTGGGTGTCAAGCGTCAGATCCTCAAAAAAATCTGCGAGTTTATCTATCGGAGTGTCACACAGCTCGCTGAGCGACTTGCCTGCAATCTTTACATATTCAGTGTCCTTTCTGAGACGGGAGCCGTGACACTCCATACAGGTGGTGCGCCCGCGGTAACGGGCTTTGATAACAGAATACTGAACCTTATGTCGGTTTGCATCCACCATACGGAAGAAACCATCTATACCTTCAAAACCGTTGCCTCCGTGCCACAGAAAATCTTTCTGGGCGCGAGTCAGCCCGCTATACGGTCGGTGGATGGGGAAATTGACAGAATCTGCAACAGCGATAAGCTCCTGCTTCCATAGTCCGAGTTTTTCACCGCGCCAGGGTGCAACCGCTCCTTCGTATATACTCTTGGATGTATCTGGAATAACCTTTCTCTCATCAATGCCCTCAACCTGCCCGAGCCCTTCGCACACCGGACATGCCCCGTAGGGATTGTTGAAATTAAACATCATCTCGCTTGGCTCAACAAACTCTATGCCGTCAGCCTCAAAGCGCTTTGAGAACTCCAACCGTCGCGGTGCATCCTCCCCGCTGAGCCAAATCCAAAGATTGAGAACACCGTGCCCCTCAAAAAAGGCAGCCTCAGCACTCTCTGCAAGTCGGCTGCGCTCATCGGCATCATCCTTGACCATGCTGCGGTCAACCACCAGCTCCAGCCCTGACGGATCATCAGCTTTCCGCGCGATAAGGTCGGATATATCCAGAAACTCACCGTCTTTCAGCAAACGGCTGTAACCGCCTTTGAAATAGACATCAAGCTGAGAGATCAACCGCCTTTTCTCCGGCATGGTAACGGGTGCTGTAACAGCATATCTGGTACCTTCGGGGAAGGTATAGAGAGTATCCACAACATCTTCTACGGTATGCTTCTTCACCTCGGCTCCAGACACTGGAGAGTATGTTCTACCGATTCTGCCGAAAAGCAGGCGCATATAGTCATAAATTTCAGTAGCTGTGCCAACGGTGCTTCGCGGATTTCGCGTAGTGACTTTCTGCTCAATCGCAACCGCCGGGGGAAGCCCTTTGATCCACTCCGCCTCGGGTTTCGGCATTCTTCCGAGAAACTGACGCGCATACGAGCTAAGGCTCTCTACATATCTCCGCTGACCTTCGGCATAGAGAGTATCAAACGCCAGACTCGACTTGCCGCTGCCGCTCACTCCGGTAACAACCGTCATAGCACCGCGCTCAATCTCTACATCAACACTCTTGAGGTTATTGACTCTGACACCTTTTGCGCTTATAGCGCCCTCAGAGCCGACAATATATTGTTTTTCCTTGATTTTTTTAGCCATAGCTTGCAAAGGTACGCAATTTCAGGCTATCAGGAAAAGGCTCTTAAATTCCCCTAACTCAATTTAACGGTTATTTGCGCCAGAAGCCGGGAGTGAAGAGAATGAGAACGGTAAACAGCTCGAGACGACCGATGAGCATGAGGAGCGACAGCACCCACTTGCCGAAATCGGGTATTGCGGCGTAGCTCTCGCCACAACCGGTGACATCAGCTCCGAGTCCGGTATTACTCACACATGAGAAGGATGAAAAAAAGGCATCGACGAGCGGCACATCCAAGGCGCAGAGCACTATTCCACCCACCATAATGACCATCACATAAATGCAAAGGAAAGCTATCACCTTGTTCACAGTATCCGACGGCATCACCTTGCCGTTGACCCTCACGCTGAGGATTGCGGAGGGATGAACGCAGCGATAAAGTTCGTTACGGGTGTTCTTGAGCAGATAGATAAGACGGTCAATCTTGGCACCGCCGCTGGTAGAACCGGCACACGCTCCAAAAAACATCAGGACAAACAGAACAGCAAGAGCAAATGTGCCCCATTCCTCAAAATTATTAGCGGTCAGCCCGGTAGAGGTAACGGTGGAGACAATCTGGAACACAGGGTCAAGAGTAACCGATGCGATGCCGCTGTAGAGCCCCCTCGAGAGAATAGAAATGACAAAACAGACATATGCAATTCCAATCAGGTATATATATGCCCGGAAAACATCGTTTTTCCATATCGACTTAACATTTCCCTGAGATGCCTTGAAAAGAAGAGCGAAATTGACACCGCCGAGAAACATGAAGATGGTTATTACGGCAGTAACGTATCGCGAGTTCCATGCCCCCACACTCTCATTGCGTGTGGAATATCCCCCGGTTGACACTGACGCGAAAGCATGACAGATGCTGTCAAAGAAATCCATCGGTCCAATCCACAGCAGAGCGGTGAGCGCGGCTGTAAGCGCGAAGTAAACTCCCCAGAGCCCTTTTGCTGTCTGAGATATACGTGGTCGGATCTTATCGTGGGTGATACCTGTCACTTCCGCGTTAAACATCTGCATACCACCACTGTAGTTTAGCATAGGTAGCACTGCGAGAGTAAAAAGGATGATTCCCATACCTCCAATCCACTGCATCAGGCACCTCCACAACAGCATTCCGTGCCCGAGCTGCTCCACCGAATCAAGAACACTCGCCCCGGTAGTCGTGAATCCGCTCATACCCTCAAAAAAGGCATCGCTGAGAGAGAGGGGACTGTCGCAGAGCATGAACGGGAGCATACCGAAAATGGTAAAAAACACCCATACGCAGGCGGTGAGCAGAAATCCCTCGCGCTTAGCCATTTCGTGGCGAG
>CAMWYV010000148.1 GCA_947178565.1 uncultured Porphyromonadaceae bacterium
GCTTTTGCATTGGCAAGATGAGCATTACCGAAGTTATCACTGTTTCTGCGTTCATAATTGAATATACGGATAAGTTTTTCAAACGCATCATCGGCAAGATCCATCTTATGTTTATCCAACAGTATGGCTTTACATATTTGGGCAACCTCAACAGGTGTATATTCGGGAAGTCGGAGATTGACAGCAAACAGACCTTTCAGCTCGGGCTTTGAATCAACAAGTTCCTGAAATCTTACATCGCCTGATACAACTACTATAAATTGATAGTCCTGAAGCGCGAAATGTACTTTCGACTTCTCAAAAACATATTCCAGAGGTGTTCCCACAAGAGGGTTCGCGGAATCATTACCGAAATTCCGCTGGGCATCATCGATAAAAACTGCTTTTGCCGGATTTTCTTCGAGATTGATATTCACAAGTGAAGTTGCGGTAAAAGCCTGACCATCTTCCTGCTCAAAAATATTCTCGGCGATAAGGTATTCAGCCACAGCCATTATCAACGCGGTTTTTCCGGTACCGGACGGACCGGAAATGAGAATGTTTGTATTGAGGTTCTTAAGAGCACCTTTACCGCGATGTTTAACAACCGTTCTGATGGTCTGCACTAACTCCCGCAAAGTCTCCTTTTGAGATTCAAGACCTATCAGATCATCCAGGCGGTCGATTCTCCTTTTATTGCCGGCGGGGGCTTCAGGTGCAGTATCTACAGCTTCAACCTTTTCGTATGCAGCTGATATTTCAGGCAACTTTTCGCCGCAATACCGACAATAAATTGCTTGTTCGCGATTCTCTTTATCGCAATGATTGCAGGTTTTCATCACTCTATACGTCTGGTGTTTCCGTAACGGTCGGTTTTGTAAGTCCCTAACGGACCTGTATTTATTGTATTTCCACCACTGTCCTTATATTCCATGCCTTTGAATATCCATCCGGCACCGATCAGCATAAATGCTGCAAACAGGAAGTTGAATATAACATAAATAGCCGAGATTACCGTCAACCCGATTCCTATTATAAGCAAAGTTGAAACCACGGTATTCGCCGGACCATCAAACTTTCCCATAAATCCATAATTCTTATATGAGAAAACCATCAATGCCGCAACTATGGCATATGGAATCAGTAGAGGAGTCGCTATCCAATAGCCCACTTCGTCCGGATTTACCCACCAGGCTGCATCAGTTCCCAGAGATAATGCCGCCCCGATTTCAAGAAGAGAAATAAAACATAGGGGTATGGCGTATGCCCATGTCATAAAAACAGGCACATTCTCCTTGAAAAGACTCAAAATCAGAATCAGACCTGATATAAAAGCGCATACCAATGCAATCAGCCCCGGTGTAGAAGTCAGATAGAAATCACCTATCGGAGTATTGCTGAGATAGTTGCGTATTCCCAAGCCAGATGTAATATTACCGTTTTCATCTATCGGAGCAATATCTTTTTTAGGATTAATCACTTGTAAATATTTCCCTTCGTGTTCACATAGATAAGAATGGTTATACAGATAGTGAGTACCCGGATAGTTTAAAGACTCATCCGGATCTATTTCAAACACCTCTATTTCAACACCGTTATCAAGATAAATATCAGGTGCGTTTCTTACATATTTCCAGTTCTCACCATCTTTTTCAACCTGAGCGAATCTGGCTTTTCCCTTTTTATTTGACACTACATACTTTTGATTCTCCGCCTCTGCAAACGAAATTCCGGTGAGAATAAGAATTAAAAATATCAGAATCTTTTTCATGACTGATCTATGATTAAACGGTTAATATAATGTGTCTTCTCCAAGTATATTTCCGGAAGATTTCTGCTCATTGACAGAGGCATCTTCCTGCGTGGCGGCAGATTGCTCCTGCTGTTTACTCTCCACAGGCTTTTCCACCTTCTTTTTTGAACTCTTACCGGATGTTGAGGATTTTGCTTCGGACGCAGGTTTTTGCGTTGGGAGCGGTGTGAGGGTGAAGGATATCTGATGCATTATTTCCTTACGGTCATAATAGTAACCCTCCATCTTCTTCTCGCGTGTATTATATTGGGCGTGTATTGTCTGTTCCTTGAATCCTTCAACATCATCAGGACGGAAGAAAAATGAATTCGGGAGAGTATCATTCTCGTTATATACCTTACCGTGAGCGGGAACCGATGTCTTACCGGCAATTATCATTGTGCCGTATATCTGATCATCGGGAGCGACCGAATCAATGTTACATACAATCGTAGTGCCGCCATATTTAGCCTTCCAGGTTCCGAGCGCCCATCGACCTGATTTCGCTTTGATATTCTCTATCTCCGTTACCCAGGACCGTTCACCGCTGACCCCCGGGGTCCAGAAATACCATAACGCCAACAGCATCCACACGATGGCACCCCAACGCCATCCCGTGAACCATATATCCGATCTATTGGTACGGTTGTGTGAAGTCTGCATATCGGCATATTGCGTTATAACATTATCTTTCGCAAGGTTAATATCCTTATATGCATAATATAGAGCATCAAGCTGACGATATTCAAACTCATCTCCTCTGATTTTGACACCTCCGGTGTTGACCTTATGAAGACGGAGAAATCTCACTGTCTTCCAAATCAATAACCATACAAGTACGACAATAACAGCAATGCCGATTAATCCGTGGAACAAGGCAAACCCGATATAGAAGATTGCCGTAAGAACTGCACCAGCCACTGCTCCGGGCACCACTGATGTCCAGAAACCGCCTCCCCATAGAGCCGCGTTAAAGATATACGCGCCTATGGCGCAG
Source organism: uncultured Porphyromonadaceae bacterium (assembly GCA_947178565.1). Taxonomy (GTDB): domain Bacteria; phylum Bacteroidota; class Bacteroidia; order Bacteroidales; family Muribaculaceae; genus Paramuribaculum. The sequence goes on from CAMWYV010000148.1 coordinate 2,769, forward strand.
ATTATGAATGTCGGGATAATATGTCCCTTAATCGGATTCACCGTTTCCGGCAGCCCATTGAAAAGAATCGCAAAAATCATTACCAGAGACGGGATACCGCAGGTAATCCAGAAGAACCAACGTCCGAAATTTATTCCTTTATTGCTCTTCTTCAGTGTATTCGCGGCATCATCTATATCACTGATCGCCTCGAAATATCTTTCTACGTAATAATTGTCCGGCGCGAATTCAGAAAGGAATTTAAGGTACCTTACAGTTTCGTTTTCATAAGTAAATTCCGTTGTAAGATCTAGCTTTGGATCTTCCTGAAAGAAAACTGTTAACCAGGCTTGAAGCCATCTTTGCTTCTTGCCTACGCTTGCATCCCGGTTTACGTTGAGAAGAGTCTTTTCCCCCGGCTCTATTGAGTCTGCCACGACATTTTCAGGAATGTTGAATAAGTCATCGGGGTTGTATATTTTCTCTCCGGCCAACGGATAGTAAGGTTGTCTTCCAAGAAAACCTGTGATACCCTTGTATGCTCCTATGACCATATCATATGGACCGGGTTTGTCAAGATTATCCTTACTGTTTGAGGTACAGAATTTCATCCAGCTTAGGAATGTCATATAATTCTTGCCCCTTGATCGCAGATAATCGGCATATCGTGAATCTTCAAATGACTCGAAAATATTAAAATTTTCCCATACGGAAATTTCACCATCCGCCATTTTAGCCATCAGCTCTTCCAATTTTTCACCGATACTTTCTACCGAATAGCAACGGTTTGAAGCAGATGTGTCGGTGTTAAAATAGAAGTCGGCATTTATGTCGAGTTCGTATGCGATTCGATATGCGCTGTTGGAGTTGTAATAGGGAGAATCCTTATCTTCCGATACATTATCAAGAAGCATTCTGATTTTTCCTGCGAGTGCCGGATCCTGTTTGCCGAGCCACAACACGAAAGCAGGTGAAGTGAGCATGTACCAATTGAAGTATCCGAATTCCTCACCGTTGTCATGCAGTGTCTCAAGTACTTCAGAAACATTATCCACAACATTGATTCCATGATCCTTCACCGAATACACCGGCAGCCACAGAGTGGGATTCAGAAGAATTGCGAGATAGTAGGACACCAGGAGACCTTGATATTCGTCGGGCATATCGCCGGGGAGTGTGTCGGCATACGCTTCCACGGTTTTAACGGTTTCGTTGAGTCCGGATGCACGAAGATAAATCTTAAGACGCGAGTCTGGAAGGATAATTTCTTCTGCCATCAAAGCTCCATGAGTAGCCACATAAACGCTCAGTTCACCGGGGTCAGCTATACTTTTGCCATCAGGTGTCACATACTCCATTGATGCATCGAGCATATATGCCACAGTCCATAGGCCGGCATCCTGATCTTTCGGAAAGATCTTCTCCACAATTTCCTCAACGTTCACGGCTACCTCATTCCGCCCCGTTTCCTCAAGCCAACGGGTAACTCGTCCTGAATAAAGATATTTTTTACCTAAGCTCTGATCCTCGACAAGATAC
>CAMWYV010000149.1 GCA_947178565.1 uncultured Porphyromonadaceae bacterium
TTTTTATCCTTTCCAAATTTCCGTTACTATTTCTGTTTCCGTGTTATTTATACGTTACCTGGGGTGAGGGTGACAATTACCTTAACATTGCTTAAATTCATATTTTGTTATTTTTTATTAAATTTGCGCAGATAATAAATAACCTGAAAATTATTCCGATGAGGAATCTTAGTTATATATTGTTGGGAATGCTTCTACTGTGTTCTCTATCAGCGAATTCGCAGGATGATCGTATCTCTGCAGATTCAGCCCGGGTTATCCGTTTTACCTATAGGATAGGTCAGAATACCCCCGATATGTCTGCCCGCGTTAATAAAATCAATCTCAGTAGACTGATAGGTAATCTTAATTCACTGAGAGCGGCAGGTGACAGTCTTATAGTGGATCTAACTTATTTTTGCGCTCCCGGAGGTATTAATGCCATAAATCGTGGCGTTGGAGAATCAAGAGCGAATGTACTCATAAAAGATCTCGCTGAGCGAACTCAATTGCCGGACAGTGTATTTGTTATCACCAATGGAGAAGAGGGCTGGGATGAGTTGTGCAAAATCCTGTCTCGATCAGATATAGATGATGCTGATGAGATTATAGAGATTATAAAAGGAAGACCGGATGAACGAATAATGCGTCTCAAAAAACTCAATAACGGCAAAACATATTCCATGCTCAAAGAGAGCGTGTTCCCGAAGCTAAGAGAGGGTATTAATGTGACATTCGGAAGTCCACGTGCGGTTGACTCGCGTCTTACAGCAATTAGGATGTTTAATATTGGCGGAAGTTATGCCGACTCATGCGGGATCAATTGCCTGTGCGCATATAAAGCGCCCCCGATACAGAAGGTTATTGAGAAAGTGGTTTATGTATCCTTGGATACTCCGGACCATTCATTTGCGGGAGACTTTGCCTTGAAAACCAATCTCATATATGACTTTATAGCCACTCCTTCAATAGAACTTGAATACCGTTTCCATCGTAACTGGAGTGCCAATGTTGAATATGATATGGCTTGGTGGAAAAATAAAAAGAAGAATAAATCATACGAGATAGCCATTGCTTCACCTGAAGTGAGGTGGTGGTTTCCGTCCGTTACACCTATGAAAGGATATTATGTGGGAGTGTTCCCGGGTTATACCTGGTTTGATTTTGAAAATGGCGGAACAGGTCACAGAGGGTATGGAGTGTTTGGAGGTATCAGCTTCGGTCTGTCACACCCTATCACATCTCAGCTTGCTTTTGAGGCAGGACTCGGTGTAGGATATATGAATCTCCGTTACAAAGACTATGAGCCGTTTGACGGACACAATGTATATAGCAAGGAAAAAGCTACCGGATATTTCGGACCGCTCAAAATAAAGTTTGCTATTGTATGGCATCCCTGGGGCGGTAGCTCCAAGAAGGTGAAGGCTGTAAAATGATTGACTTTGGAAAATATACTATCCTCACGATTGTTCTATTTTTCCTGACTGCGTGTAGAGAAGATCTTTGCTACGGTCATTTCAAAAACACTACGGTCGCTATTACTTACGAGCAGGAGTGGGAAAGAGATTACGGAATGAATCATTCGGCAAACTGGAATGCTGAAACCCATGGCGGAGAATATGATTCACACCGACCCGGATTGCCGGAAACCGTAAGCATGCATGCGGTTGCTCAGGAAACCGGTACAACACATCTGTTTTTTCTCGGTAGTGATGGTGGAGAGGTCGGTCTCCGTACCGGCAAATGCGATATTCTCATGTATAATAATGATACTGAGTATGTGGTGATTGATGACAACGCTAGTGTGGCGGAGATGACGGCTACTACAACCACTAGGTCACGCTCAACTCTCACCCCGCTCCATATAGGTGAGCGTACTGTTAGCCCACCCGATGTGCTTTACGGAGCATATCTCTCGGATATGGAGGGCTCGGAACCGCATCAGGCGGCTACACTGACAGCGGTATTGCGTCCGCTCGTCTATACATATATTATAAGGTATGAATTTGATGAGGGACTGGAGTTTGCAAGATTGGCAAGGGGTGCGATTGCAGGTATGGCGGAGAAAGTGCTTCTAAAGGATGGCTCTACCGGACCGGAAACAGCTACGATACTGTTTGATTGTGAAATACAGTCATGGGGCATTCTTGCCAAGGTGACCACCTTTGGTGTGCCTTCTTTCCCGGGAGAGCATTATCGCGATGGCTCTGTGGTTGATCCGGAGCTTGACTTCACTCTGAATCTTGAAGTGCTTTGCGCAAACGGAAAGATACACACTTTTGAGCAGAATGTAACCTCTCAGGTGCGCAAGCAGCCTCGCGGAGGTGTCATTGTGGTGAAAGGACTTTATCTCGTTGATGAGGATAATCAAGTCGAATCAGGATTCGACGTATCTATAGACGACTGGGGTGAATGGACTGATGTCGAGCTCCCCAATATTGAAATAAGTTGAAAATAATAACATTTCAGTATATGAAATTAATTGAATGCTTTGTATCAGTTGCTATACTGACTGCTTTGACGGGATGTTCAAGCACTGATGTGATTGACGATGTGAAGAAAAGTGATACCGCCAGAATCGGATTCAGCACGTATATGAATAAAAATAGCCGTGCTATGGACAACACTAACTTTGCCAACTTTTTTGTGTATGGCACATATACTGTAGGTACCTCTTCACAGCCGGTGCAGGTGTTTATGGGTGACCGTGTGACAAAAGGCTCAACCGGCGCATGGACATACACCAACGATCGCTATTGGAATCCCCAGGGTTCATATGACTTTTATGCCTATAGTTGCGAGAATGCTCCACTTACTGTAGCTATAAGCGGGCATCCGGGCATGAACGGCAGGTATCTGAACTTACTGGACTTTATGGTGACTGCCGATCATTGTACTCATGACCTGGTATATGCCTACGCATTGAATGAATCACGGCAGGCTCACGTTGACGGTACTGTTTCACAGCCCGTTTCTCTCGCATTCAAGCATATTCTCACCCGATTGAAATTCACTTTCAAGAGCGAGATCCCCGGGGACAATTATACAGTGAAGATTTCAAATGTAAAGGTGGTAAACTATTATAATTCAGCTAATTTTCTTGGTTCCACCCGAGAGTGGACTGCTCACGCACGAGTTGCATCTGCCGGAGAGGCGCCTGAACTGCCACTAACCCTTCCCTCAGGTGGCGTCATTCAAAAGCCTGTTGGAGGTAAAGCGCAAAGAGATGCTGTCAGTACCGATGCGGTGTTTATGATTCCCTACAGCTATCTGGATGCCAATGTGAGTCTCGAATTTGACTTCGATATGCAGGCTCCGGACTCAAACGGTCAACTAAAGGATGTGATGGGTAGCCACATTACGGCTACCTGGCAGCCCACATGGCTCAAAGGGTACAGTGTTAACAACGTAATAACCCTAAACGGCAGTGCCACCGGTATGGATCCTATCAGATTCACCGCTTCTATCTTACCTGAAACAGGAGCTGCTGAAGATGGATGGATTGTCAGCGGCTCAACCGGCAATTTTGTGTTTGACCAGTCTTTTAACTGATTTATTTGATGCGGTTTACTCAAATAAATATATTGTTATCAGCTGCAATAGTTTTATTGAACTTTCCTCTGGTCAGCTGCTCTGATGCCGGCGGTGATTCTCCTCTGCCGGAAGAGAGCGGTGTGCCTGTTGCTTTTTCGGTTGCGGATGTCGCCTCAAGAGCAGAGACTACCTCTGATGGATTCTCTTCTGAAGGCTCGGCGTTCAAGGTGTTCGGCATATATTTCGAGCCTACGAAATCCGGCTTTTTTGACCTCTTTGATGGAACGGTTGTCACCAGGACAGAAGACACGTGGACATATGAGCCGGAGAGATATTGGCTTGCCGGATTCACCTACGATTTCCGCGCGATTTATCCTGCCGCTCTCTCAGATGAGGCAGAGCTTAAATATGACAAAGGAGAGGGAGCTGATTCTCATCTTATACTGAGTAATTTTACTGCGGACGGTACTGATTTGATGGTCGCATCCGAGCGGCGTGTGATTCTTCAAGGTGAAGAAACACCGCGCGCGGCAGTTGCGCTGAAATTCCGTCATATACTGAGCCGTGTCACTTTCACCGCTAAGACCGATGACCGATATCTCGGCTCGGACGGCAAGCCGGTGCGAAAACTGTATATAGTAGGTTTTAAAATCAATAATATCGCAATCAAGGGTAACTGGGTGGGGGATTCCTATAATACCGATGGTTCGTCGCTTGTGGAATGGAGCCCCGGCGAACCTACGGGATCATACACCGCCAATATTCCAGACG
>CAMWYV010000150.1 GCA_947178565.1 uncultured Porphyromonadaceae bacterium
TTAATATATTATTATAGGTGTACCAAAAAACAAGCGGATTGTCATCCCGACAATCCGCTTGTTTTTTAACCTTAAATCTAATACCATGAAAAAACACAGTGCAAATATAGTAATTATACACTTATAACACTCCTCACACCTGTTGGTTCATCCAATCTCCATTCATTAACGCCCTTTAACTAAATTTATCTATAAGGAATTGTATCTTTGCACTCATTCTTCACATTATCTTACCTATCCACGCTAATGAATACAAAAATTCTGGTTATTGACGATGAAGAGGCATTGTGCGAGATTCTCAAATTCAACCTTGAGAAAGCCGGCTATGATGTAGATTGCAGTTATAGCGCCGAGGAAGCCCTTACACGCGACCTGACTCAATACAACCTTATGATTGTGGACATTATGATGGAAAATCTGAGTGGATTTGATTTTGCGGAGAAAGTTAGAGAGAATCCTGAAACCGCTGATATTCCGTTTATTTTCTGTTCTGCACTCTCAGACGAGGATAATACTGTGCACGGACTCGAAAACGGGGCTGATGATTATATCACCAAACCGTTTGTGATTAATCAGGTTCTTGCACGTGTCAGAGCTGTTTTACGGAGGAGCTGAATACCACACCATAATTATTAACATTATTTAGCATACCATACCGCGAATGAGAACCAAGATTTTGGTGATAGATGATGAAGAAGCGCTCTGCGAGATCCTCAAGTTCAATCTTGAGAAAGAGGGTTATGAGGTTGACGCATGTTACAGTGCAGAGGAAGCACTCGCGCTGGATCTATCGGAATATTCACTAATGATAGTGGATATTATGATGGAACGTCTCAGCGGATTTGATTTCGCCAACAGAGTGCGCACTAATTCTGCCATTGAGCATATACCCTTCATCTTCTGCTCCGCTCTTTCAGGTGAAGATGATACTGTTATGGGACTTGATATAGGTGCGGATGATTATATAACAAAACCATTCGTGGTATCCGAAGTACTTGCAAGAGTAAGAGCCGTGCTGAGAAGAAGCAATCCCAAGCGCAATAATCAACCGATAGCCCCAGATGCAGAATATGAGCCGGACATCACCTTTGAGAATCTGCGTATAGACAGAAATGAAAAGCTCTGCTATCTGAACGGAAACGAAATCAACCTCACTAAAACAGAGTTTGACATTTTGCTGTTCCTCCTCACTCACAGAAACCGAATCTATTCCCGTGAGGAAATCATAAAGGTAGTATGGGATAGCGATGTAGTTGTCACGAACCGTACTATTGACACTAATATCGCACGTCTGCGCAAAAAAATCGGTAACTACGGCAATAATATTGTAACTCGACTTGGATTCGGTTATGGCTTCAAAGAGACGGTTTAGTTATCAGTGGAGGCAGTTTCTGCCGGTGCTCGGTCTCACATGGACCGCTGTGATTTTATTTTTCGTTTATTTCTATAATAGAGAACTGGAAGCACAGACCAATATATACAGAAATCACCTTGAGTTTATTTGTGAAAGAATACTCGTTGCGTGTCAGAATGACGAGGACGTGATGAGATTCGCAAATTTCACCGGCAGATACTTCGAAACTTCGCAGTTCAGCGAAATGAAAGTATATGTTTACGATGGTCAGAACGGCAAACTCCTATATAATATAGGTACATCAACCCTGCAGGATTATTCAGACGCGGCCCCATTACCTGAGTTCCGGGATGCAGAACTCACCGGTAGAGGAGAAGCTGTAAGAAAAGCAGATGAAGAGATGAACCTCTCTATCATCAAGCGTAGCGATGACGGCAGATATTTTGTACACGCTACTGTGCCATTCAATGTGCCATTCAAGGATCTTTTCGGCAAAAAATCATTCTTGCCGCTCATTCTGCTAATCGTCGCGGCATCCGTAATAAGCTATTTATCCACATTGTTTCTAACACGAAACGTCACACTCCTGCGTGATTTTGCCCAAAAAGCCGCAGACGGCAATGTTGACTACGACACCAGCAAGTTCCCTCACGATGAGCTTGGTGACATCTCTCGCGAAATAATAAAAATTTACCAGGAGAAAGATGCAGCTGTGATCAAAAGTGAGAAAGAGCATAAAGTTGCCATCAATGCTATTGAAGAGAAAGCAAGAGTAAAGAAACAGCTTACCAACAACATTAACCACGAGCTTAAAACACCGATCGGTGTCATACGCGGATACCTGGAAACAATACGCACCAATCCGGACATGGACGATGCCACAAAAAATCATTTTCTCAACAGAGCATACGAAAATGTGGAACGGCTTTGCAACCTCCTTTCAGATGTTGGCGCTATAACTCTCCTTGAAGATGGAGCCAAAAACATACCGGTTTCTGAAGTTGATTTCCACGATCTTGTATTCACAATTGAACACGATCTCAGAATTTCCGGTGGGGCAGGCAACATGAAATTCAACTATGACATTCCGCTAAACTGCTATGTCAAAGGCAACACCAACCTACTCACCGGACTCATCTCCAACCTCATCAAAAATGCCGCTCAATACTCACATGGCACCGAGATGGGTATCAAATTGATTATGGACTCAGAAAAATACTACACTTTCGGTTTCTATGACAATGGCGTAGGTGTAAATCCGGATCATCTGCCACATCTATTCGAGAGATTCTATCGCATTGATGCAGGGCGCTCAAGAAAGAGCGGTGGCACCGGGCTTGGTCTGCCTATCGTCAAGAATACCATTGAAGCTCTCGGCGGTTCAATATCTGTTCACAATCGTACTGAAGGAGGTCTGGAATTTCTGTTTACCCTTGAAAAATGGAAATCAAATTCTTAATAATTATTAAATTCAATAATTACCACTTGCTTGCCACATAATTGTAACAACATTTCCATAAAGATGTAACATAAGTACATTACCTTTGTATCGGAAAATAAAACCAAGCACTCGCTTAGGTAATAAATATAGGATCTATACCTCCAATCAGAAAAAACAACATTTTTGCTTAATAGTAATTAGAGTATACTACAAAACCTTGCGCGCGGAATGTCGACCGACATCACCGCGCGAACTTTTTTATTATGATACATCCAAGACAAATAGAACTCCTCGCTCCTGCAAAAAACTCCGAGATTGCAATAGAAGCGATAAAGCATGGAGCTGATGCTGTATATATAGGTGCTCCGACTAATGGCGCAAGAGCTGCCGCTGCCAATACAATCAGCGACATAGCCACAGTTGTGCGTTTCGCCCACCTATTCAATGCACGGGTTTATGTCACAGTAAACACCATTATATATGAGAGCGAACTCAAGGCTGTTGAAAAAATGATTCGGGAGCTCTATAAAATCGGAGTTGACGCACTCATCGTCCAAGATATGAGCGTATTAAAAATGGACATCCCGCCGATTGCGCTCCACGCGAGTACACAATGCGACATACGAACTCCGGAGAAAGCCGAATTTCTTGAAGCTGCCGGATTCAGCCAGATAGTGCCCGCCAGAGAACTTTCCCTCAAAGAAACTGCAGAGATATGCGCGGCTGTCAATATTCCTGTGGAAGTGTTTGTGCACGGTGCGCTTTGCGTCAGCTATAGTGGAGCTTGCTACAGCAGCCTAGCCACAACCGGGCGAAGCGCCAACCGGGGAGAGTGCGCGCAGATCTGCCGACTACCATATACCCTGTATGACTGTGCCGGCAAAGAACTGATAAAGGAAAAGCATCTCCTTTCACTCCGAGACCTAAACAGGATAGCAGATCTCGAACAACTGCTCACCGCCGGTGTATCGTCATTCAAAATCGAAGGTCGTCTTAAAGATGCCACATACGTCAAAAATGTGGTAACAGCATACCGCACCGCGATAGACTCGATTATCGGCGCAAATCCTCAACTTTATTCACGATCCAGTTCCGGCACCGTCAATACATCTTTTATCCCCGACCTCTCAAAGAGTTTCAACAGAGGCTACACATCTTATTTCACCCACACTCCAGCTCCGAAGCAACAGATGGCATCCTTTGAATCACCGAAATGGACTGGAGAGAAAATCGGTACAGTTCGCACAGCCGGTTCCGCATTCCTCGTCCTTGATACGAAAGAATCTCTTAGCAACGGTGACGGATTGGGATATTTTAACACCAAAGGCAAGTTCTGCGGGTTCAGGGTCAACCGTACGGAGGGAAACAAAGTTTTCCCGGCATCACCCATCAGCATCAAGCCGCATACCGAGATTTTCAGAAACAACAATAAGAGTTGGAACGATCGCTTGTCAGCCGACACGGCGACCCGCACCATTGCGGTAGAAA
>CAMWYV010000151.1 GCA_947178565.1 uncultured Porphyromonadaceae bacterium
TGTCCCCGATATGCAGCTACCCATCCGTTATGCCCTCGGAGTCGCAAGCCGCACTGACTCAAGGGAGCGTGGGCTCACTCTCGCTGACTACGCATCGCTCACTTTTGAGAAACCTGATGTTGAAAAATTTCCCTGCCTCACTCTCGCATACAAGGCTCTTGACGAAGGAGGCACTACCGCCTGTGCCATAAATGCCGCAAATGAAGTTGCAGTAGCCGCCTTTCTTGACGGTAAAATCAAATTTCTCGACATTTACAATGTCATAACCTCCACTCTTGAAGCAACAGATTTCATAAAACAGCCTACTTATGAGGATTTAGTCGCCATAAACAGCGTTGCCAGAGCAAAAGCATCTGAAAAAATCGAATCTACCCTTAAGTAAACAATATGGAAGCATTTCTTATAAAAGCAGCTCAACTCGTTGTCGCACTCGCCTTTCTGGTGATTATTCATGAGTTCGGACATTATATCATAGCCCGTGCCTTCGGCATCAAGGTTGAAAAATTTTATCTATTCTTCAATCCGTGGTTTTCCTTGGTTAAATGGCAGCCGAAAAAAAACACAGTGAAGTATGACAAAAACGGCAATGAGAAAGCATCTTGGCGCGATACCGAATATGGTATCGGCTGGCTGCCTCTCGGCGGATATGTGAAAATCGCCGGAATGATCGACGAGAGCATGGATAAAGAGCAGCTGGCAAAGCCGGCTCAACCATGGGAATTCCGATCAAAAGAGGCGTATAAGCGCCTTCTTGTTATGCTCGGAGGAGTGATTTTCAATTTCATTCTCGCCATTATAATCTACGCCGGTATCGCGTGGCATTGGGGAGAAAAATATATACCTTTGGAAAGCGCGTATGAAGGTATGGATTTCGTTCCCGCCGCAATTGAAGCCGGCTTTCAGAATGGAGATATTCCACTTCTTGCCGATGGTAAGATGATTGATTCCGCCAATGGTGATTTCATGTACAAAATTGCCTCGGCAAAAGAGGTGACGGTGCTACGTAACCATAAAGACACTGTAGCAATCACGCTTCCTGATGATTTTCTAATCAGGTTAAACGATGAGAAAGGATTCATGACCTACCGAGTACCGGTATTCATTGACCGCCTACAGCCTGGAGATGTTGCAGCAAAAGCCGGTATGAAGGAAGGTGACAGAATTATAGCGGTAGGCGATACTCCGACCCCGACATATACCGAGTTGTCACCCGCGCTGCTTGAAAACGCCGGCAAGCTCACAACCATCACATTGCTTCGCGATGGCAAGCATCTGGAAGTTGAAGCCATGCCTTCTGAAACCGGCAAACTTGGCTTCCAGCTCCGCCCACTCCCTGATATATACAAAACTGTAAGCGTGAAGTACGGCTTGTTGGAATCAGTTCCACAAGGTTGGAAAATAGGTACCGGCACACTCGGCAATTATGTCGGATCGATGAAATATGTCTTTACATCCGATGGGGCCAAAAGCATCGGTGGCTTCGGCGCCATCGGCAATCTTTTCCCGGAAAAATGGAACTGGTATAGCTTCTGGCAGATTACAGCATTTCTCAGCGTAGCACTTGCATTTATGAATATAATACCCATTCCAGGGCTTGACGGCGGTCATGTGATGTTCCTTCTATGGGAAGTTATCACCCGACGCAAACCGAGCGAAAAGGTTATGGAATACGCACAGTATGCTGGTATGGCATTTTTGTTGCTTCTGCTCGTATATGCAAACGGCATGGATTTATTCAGAGCTTTTCTAAAATGACAACAGATTACAAAACCATAAGACTTAAACGAGGTAAAGAGGAGTCGCTCGAACGATTTCACCCTTGGGTGTTTTCAGGTGCCATTGAGGTGCTTCCAGAAGATATCGAAGAAGGCGATACTGTTAAAGTTGTTTCCTCAACAGGAAGCCTGCTGGGAGTCGGACATTACCAGATAGGCAGTATAGCTGTTAGAATGCTCAGTAGTATGGATGAAACTATTGACGAGGATTTCTATACTACACGTCTTAATAAAGCCTGGGAATTGCGTACATCTCTCGGAGTGACGGAGCGTCCAGAAAATGCGTTCAGATTAGTGCACGGCGAAGGCGATTTTCTTCCCGGACTGGTTGTGGATGTGTATGGCGACACCGCCGTCATGCAGGCACATTCACCTGGAATGCACTTCGCGCGCAACATTATTGCTGACGCGCTGACAACACTCGCATCAGGCAGAATAAAAAACGTGTACTACAAGTCGGAAACCACCTTACCATATAAAGCGAGCCTCGATCCCCAAAATCAATATATCAAAGGAGGGTTCACCACCGACATAGCTATTGAAAACGGGCTGAAATTCCGCGTTGACTGGCTTAGAGGACAGAAAACCGGCTTCTTTGTTGACCAAAGAGACAATCGTTCTCTTTTGGAGCGTTACAGCCACGGACGCAAAGTGCTGAATATGTTCTGCTACACCGGAGGATTCTCAGTATATGCGATGCGTGGGGATGCGGAAAAGGTTGTTTCTGTGGACAGCTCCGAAAAAGCAATCAGACTGACAGAAGCTAATATCGACTTGAATTTTCCAGAAGACAAGCGCCACTCTGCCGTAGCTGAAGATGCATTCAAATATCTCTCCGGTATCAGCAAGGGTGAGTATGACCTCATAATTCTCGACCCTCCCGCATTCGCCAAGCATCGGTCTGCCATTAGAAATGCTCTAAGGGGTTATCAACGCCTCAACGCTAAAGCACTTGAGAAAATAGCGTCCGGAGGAATTCTTTTCACGTTTTCATGTTCGCAGGCAATATCCAGAGAACAATTCCGACTCGCGGTATTTTCCGCCTGTGCACAAACCGGACGTAAAGTGCGCATACTCCATCAGCTCACACAACCGGCGGATCATCCGGTTAACATTTACCATCCGGAGGGTGAATACCTGAAAGGACTAATTTTATATGTGGAATAATCATTTTTCATCATGAACTCATTTTTCATCAAGGCGACAGCCGCTATGACTCTCGCCGTCTCAACTACAGCTATGGCTACTGAAAATAATGACTTCAACTATGTTGTAGATCGCTTCGCTGACATCGAAGTACTGCGATACCGTGTGCCCGGATTTGAAGAACTACCGCTCCAACAGAAAAAACTGATTTATTTCCTCACCGAGGCAGCACTAAGCGGAAGAGATATCCTGTGGGATCAGAATAATAAATATAATCTCAAGTTGCGTTCACTCCTTGAATATATATATAAGAATTATTCCGGAGACAAAAACAGCGCAGACTTCAAGGCATTTGAAAAATATCTCAAGCAGGTAGAATTTGGCAACGGTGTGCATCATCATTACTCGATGGATAAATTCATCCCTGAATTCTCACGCTCTTTCTTTGACGCACAGGTTGCCGCTCTTCCGGCCGACAAGAAGCCGTCAAACATAGAGATTCTTACCAAAGTGGTGTTTGATCCGACCTTTATGGCAAAAAAGGTTAATCAAGCGGAAGGAGAGGATTTAATTCTGTCATCGGCAAACAATTTGTATGAGAATGTCACTCAAGCTGAGGTTGAGGCATATTACGAAGCACGTAAGGACACCACAGACACAACTCCGGTGATGCATGGACTCAATACCCGTGTTATCAAGGATGCAGACGGTAATGTAGTTGAACAGAGTTATAAAATCGGAGGAGTTTATTCACGTGCGATTGAAAAAATTGTCGCTAATCTTGATAAAGCTGCTGAATTTGCAGAAAATCCCACTCAGAAAGCTGTGATAAACTCGCTTATTAAATTCTATACGACAGGTGATCTAAAAGATTTCGATGAATATTCAATTATCTGGACCGGTGACACTGATTCACGTGTTGACTTCATCAACGGTTTTATCGAAAGCTATGATGATCCACTCGGAATGACCGGTGCATGGGAATCCATAGTAAACTTCAAGAATCTTGACGCATCTCACCGCACAGAGGTTATAAGTTCTAACGCCGACTGGTTTGAAGCTAATTCACCGGTTGACCCGAGATTCAGAAAAGATGAGGTGAAAGGTGTGACGGCAAAAGTTATCAACGCCGCGATTCTTGCCGGTGATTCCTACCCGGCTACTCCTATAGGCATCAATCTGCCAAACTCCAACTGGATAAGGGCAGCTCATGGCTCAAAAAGTGTCACCATAGAGAATATAACACAGGCTTATGACGAAGCCTCTCACGGTAACGGATTCAACGAAGAATTTGTCAATGACGCGGCAATGCGCGAAATGATGG
>CAMWYV010000152.1 GCA_947178565.1 uncultured Porphyromonadaceae bacterium
TTGCTGGCTATCTCAAATTCAATGTCAACGCCTCTCTTTTCAAGTTCTTCGCTAACAATCCCGCGCACGATTTCGGCGGTGCCGACCGGCACGGTACTTTTGGTCACTAGCACATTGAATTTATCGATATTTCTGCCGAAGGTACGCGCAACAGATTTAACAGCAGTGAGGTCAGCACCTCCGTCATCGTCAGGCGGAGTTCCCACAGCACAGAAAACAGCTTCAACATCGTTTACACACTCTTCAAGCGAAGTGGTGAATTTCAAACGACCGGCATAAACATTTCTGTCAACAAGTTCTTTCAGTCCCGGTTCGTATATAGGAATTACACCGTTTCGCAGTGCCTTGATTTTCTCCTCATCAATATCGACACAGGTAACCATCGCACCCATTTCAGCGAAGCATGCTCCGGACACGAGTCCAACATATCCTGTTCCAACGATAGCTATTTTCATATTTCTGATTAAAAGAGGTAGGCAACGCGAAGACTCCACTCTGTAGAGCGCGCACTGTAGTTTGTTAGAATCTTAGCTTTGGTTACATAGGTCATACCCATATTATATGATGCCGATACCTGCCATCTCTTCAATATCTCGCCGCCGATGCCAAATTCGAGTCCGAGATCACCTCCTGAATATTCCATCGCTTTTACCTTACTGTTAGCGAGGCGTATTCCGAAAGTCGGTCCGGCAAAGGCAAATGGTGCAAGAATATCTTCAAATCCATTGAGATTGGTGTACTTGAAACGCAGATGAACAGGTAATGCAACATAATGCAATGCAATATGTTCCTTCCCATAGCCCTGTGTCTGCCACATCGTTCTTTCTCCGAGATTCATATTGGCACCACGCTCATCAAAATATAGACCGAGGTCAATACCGAAGCCGATGCCGGGAAACATCATCTCTGCAATCACACCGGCAGAAAATCCTACAGTCTGGTCAATGCTGACAAGATCTTGCTTGAACTTTAGGCTAGTCAACGAAACGCCAGCCATTGGACCGTAACGAAACTGGGCTTTAGCGGCGGGAGCAGCTGCAAGTGCAAAAACAGCGACGAATGCGAATATGATTTTTTTCATTGTTCTCTTTTAACTGAAATTGTGCTGCAAATATACAAAATTTATCTGTTGGGAATGTCAACCTCGGTTTCTCTGCCCTTGATGAGGTAGTCGGTGAAGTAGTCCACCAGTCTCCAATAGAAATATTCGTCCATATTGCCGAATGAGTGGCGCTGAGTCGGAATATAGAGGAAATCAAAGCGCTTGTTTGCATTGATAAGAGCGTTTGCTACCCTTATTGAGTTTGCAGGATGCACATTGTTGTCAATATCTCCGTGAACAAGCATAAGATGTCCCTTTAGATTCTTTGCAATCTCAGGATTGGTCTTGATTGAGTAAACGAAAGTTGTATCACCTTTTTCATTCACCAATTCCTTGACTCCGTGATGGGTTTCGCTCCACCAACGGTTGTAGATACGGTTGTCGTGGTTACCGGCTGCAGAAACCGCAACTTTGAAAAAGTCGGGATACTGGAGCATTGCGGCTGTGGACATAAAGCCGCCTCCTGAATGACCGTGAATGCCTACGCGATTTATGTCAATATACGGATGACGCGCAGCAAGTGCTTCGATAGCTGCTTTCTGGTCAGCCAAGCCGTAGTCTCTGAGATTGCCGTAACCATAGTTGTGATACCACTTTGAGCGGTTGGGGTGTCCACCTCTGTTACCGACAGTCACAACAATGAACCCGGCTTGTGCAAGACGGTCGGTACGGACAGACATTCTGGTAAACGGATAGTTGGTAGCTTCTACCTGCGGACCGGGATATACATAGTCGATAATCGGATAGCTTTTGTTCGGATCAAAATTGAACGGCTTGTACATGACTCCGTATAAATCGGTGACTCCGTCAGCAGCTTTCACTGTGAATGTTTCGGGGAATTTGTAACCAGCTTCTAAAAGGCGTGAGAAGTCAGCGCGCTCAAGAGGCAGCATTTTACCGCCGGTAGCAGCCGAGAATACAGCAGCCTCCGGCACAGTATCTACTCGTGAGTAGTTGTTGATAAAATAGCGGGCATTGTCATCCATCACAGGGGCATGGAAATAATCACCGTTTGTCAGGCGTTTCACCGGACCTCCATCCAGGCTCACACTATACAGATGCTGATAATAGGGATTCTGATCAGCCTCCTTGCCCATGCCTGTGAAATAAACGGTGCGTGTTGCGGGGTCAACATTGAGAATATTGTGCACATGCCACGGACCTTCGGTGAGCCTACGTTTCATGTTGCCTTTGTCATCATATAAATATAGGTGTGCCCATCCGTCTCTTTCGCTCCATTGTATAATCTCTTTGCCGCCGTTTATGATAGAAAGCGGGCGAACTTCCTGATAGGTATTCATTCTCTCTTCAATGACCGGCACGAGAGTATCCTCACCTAATGTATAGGAGCAGATGTCGATGCGGTGAAGGTCACGGCTTGAGCGGGTTACGAAGAAACGGTTATTGTCTCCGAGCCATACCGACGGTGCTTCATAGTTGAAACGGTCGGTGTGTTTACGCGGAGCACGACCCACGGAAATAGTCTGGTTCTTGAAACGGGAAGTTTCTATTTCCTTACGGGTGTTATTGGTCATGTCAAAAATATAGAGGTGGTCAACAGGTGCCTCTTTTTCACCCGGCATCTGATATTTGTATGTTTCCAGAGTTGGACGAGGCTCTGCCACGGAGTTGATTACCCATAGTGGTTTAACTGCTCTATTGTCCTCTATATTTGTAACGAAATATTTTGAATCCGGTGACCAGAATCCCCATGCTGCTTTTCGCTTGCCGTTGCAGACGGTATCGGTGTTGAGAGTGCTGTATGACAGACCGTAGCCGAAGTCAGGCATACCGTCAGTTGTCAGCTGAATGTCAACAACAGTAGTGTCGTTCTCATCCTTTTTCAGTTTCTCATAATCCTCGCGGCTCATGCGGTAGAGATTGAGGTCTTTAGCATACACTACAGTTTTGCCGTCCGGCGATACGGAAGCCCAGTTGAGATATTTGGTCTCTTTCTTCTTGTCTTTAAGATGTGTCAAAGTTTTGGTGGGGTAGTGGTATGAAAAATAAAAAACCTCTTTTTCCCCTTTCTTGGGCTTTTTGCCTGCGGTCGTATCAGGCTTTGCTTCCTGTGTGGAAACAACCTCGAATGTGAAAGTCTTACCATCTTTCTGTGGCTCAAGATTGCGTATAGGGAGCATACTGCCGATAAAGGGGTCTTTTACTATCTCTGTGAGCTGTGCCGCCAGTTTGTCCTGGTCAAATAGAAGAGATTTTTTGTTTTTAGCCGGTTCAATGATATACCATTTAGTTCCCTCACCGGTCTTATAACTATAATAGAAAGCATCTCCGGTAGGCATCCATATGGGATCTACTGTGGTGGAGAACAGCATATTTCCGAGTTTTCCACCGGCAAATCTGCGGGCTAACTCATAATCAGAGCCGGCAGGCTCGTTAACTTGTGGCGCGGTTGAGAGCCCCATGGCGCAGAAAGCTCCGGTCATCAGCGCGGAAAACAGTAAAATCTTCTTCATATTGAAAAACGTGATTGATTGTCTATGAAAAAATAAGCAGCAAAACGGTTGTAAATAGTTAGCTTGTGCGGCTTTGCTGCAAAGGTAGTTCAATTTTTTCACAGAGAGCCATATTTTTACTCCCTTTATTTGTTTATTATTGACAAATGGTTTTAATTTGTGCACAAAATCAAAATTCATCTTATGATATACAGCTTTAGAATAGTATCAGACGAAGTAGATAATTTTCGCAGAGAGATAAGCATTGATGCCGATGCCACTTTTCTTGATCTCAGAAATGCTATCTGTGATTCTGTGGATTATGATAAAAATCAGATGAACTCTTTCTTTCTATGCGATGAAGGCTGGGAGAAAGGCAAGGAGATTACTCTTGAAGACATGGGCTCAGATCTGAGCGATGATGTTTATCTGATGGAAGAGTGCTGTCTGAGTGATTATCTTGAGGATGAAGGTCAGAGAATGATATTTGTATTTGACTATCTGACAGACCGTTCATTTTTTATCGAACTGAAGAAAACCGAGCCCGGGAAGGATTTGAGAGACCCGATCTGCACAACATCTGTTGGTTTACCTCCCAAACAGACTGTTGATCTTGATGAGTTTGATGCCAAGATTGATGCTAAAGTGGCAAAAGCTGCTCAGAATGCGGAGT
>CAMWYV010000153.1 GCA_947178565.1 uncultured Porphyromonadaceae bacterium
ATGGGGTCACCTCGCCTCAACCTCCAAAATTTGGGCAACCTTAGCATCGGCTAATTTTCTAAATCTGTTTTTTTGCAGGCGTGAGGCAAAAGGGGGTAAAATATCCGCCGGCTTATCACTGACTAATATAAATATTGTGTCTTCCCAGGGCTCTTCAAGTAATTTAAGCAATTTATTAGCTGCCTCTATATTCATTTTCTCCGGTAGCCACCACAGGACAATTTTAAATTTAGAACCATGTGAGGCAAACGATAACTTATGAAGAAGAGCGGCACTTTCGTTAACGTATGTTATGGGTTGGGGATTTTTTTTGTCTCTTTCAATGGCTTTGGTCCACGCATCAAAATCCATATATTTCCTATCCCTTATATACTCCACCCATTCAGGAAGATAGTCATCGCTGGTAGGTTTGGTGAGACTATCGGTCTTTAATACGGGAAATACATAGATAGTATCTATATGTCCCATGTTACTATGCTGGATACAAGATGGGCATTCACCACAACTGTCTTCATCATATGTGCCTCTACCGGTACAGTGGATGTATTGAGCAAAAGCTCTTGCGATTGCGAATTTACCGACACCGGGAGTGCCTTCAAACAGAAGCGCATGAGGTATTTTACCGGTATCGGCAAGGGAGCGCAGTCTTCTTTTTATATTCTCGTGAGCAGGGATGTCTTTAAAAAACATGGCCGGAGATATTTTTACATGATGTTAGCCAAGATTTTCCTTACGCTCTTGGTTGCATTTAGTGAGTAAAGGTGAATGCTCGGAACTGCGGAGGCGTACAATTCCTTCATCTGAGAAGCGCACCATTCAACACCGATTTCCTTTGCTTCATCATCATTTTTACAAGACATTATCGCTGTGGCAAGCTCTGCCGGAATATCAACATGAAAAACTTTTGGCAGGAGCGTGAGCTGACTTTTAGTCACTATGGGCTTGATACCCGGAATAATAGGTACAGTAATACCTGCTTGCCTGCATTTGCTGACAAAGGTGTGATATTTGCTATTATCAAAAAACATCTGAGTCACAATATAGTCAGCTCCGGCATCAACCTTGTGCTTGAGCCACATAATATCCATATCAAAATTGGGTGCCTCGTCGTGCTTTTCAGGATATCCTGCCACACCATAGCTGAAAGGTGATTCCGCTACAATCTCCATTTCAGTGCCATCAAGAAACATTCCCCTGTTGAATGCATTAATCTGCCCCGCAAGTTCACTTGCATGAGAATGCCCGTTTTCATTCGGACGGAAAGAGGACTCATGCTTTGCTTTGTCTCCACGAAGAAGGAGTAAATTATTTATACCCAGAAAATTGAGATCTATCAAGGCATATTCGGTCTCAATTTTTGAGAACCCGCTGCATATAATATGTGGAACCGCAGGAATGTTATATCTCTGCTGAATCGCAGCAGCCACAGCCACCGTTCCCGGTCGTGCTCGTTCACTGACTCTTTGGTAAAGTCCGTCCGGTGTGCTTTTATATACCATCTCACTACGGTGAGTCGTGATATTGATGTATGAAGGATTAAACTCCTTAATGGAATCAATATTATTGAATAGCTGATTAATTCCTTTTCCTTTCAAGGGTGGCAGTACCTCAATGGAAAAACTTTTGCCGCCTCTATTGGCTATAATTTCAGGGATAGTCATAACAAGTTAAGTAATTAAGGCAAAAATAATAAAAAAACAGTAGAAATTAAACCCGTATGACCTTTATAAGTTAGCTAAAAGAATATCAATTTCAGTTTCGGTTGTAGCCCAATCGGTTACAAATCTAACGGGGGTGATTTTTTCACCTTTCGATCCCCATATTTCGAAGGATGCTACTTCTTTAAGACGCTCTATGATGCCATTAGGCAACAAGAAAAATTGCTGATTGGTAGGGGAATCGATGAAAATAGAATATCCTTTATCTATGAAACCTTTTTTCAATTTCATCGCCATTCTTACACCGTGCTTGCCTATTTTTTGATATAACTCATCTGAGAACAATGCAAGGAACTGGACGCCAAGCAGTCTGCCTTTTGCCATAGTAGCCCCATGTAGTTTTATCAATGACCTGAACCGAGGAAATAATTCCGGTCGTTTGGTCACTACCGCTTCTCCGAATAGTGTTCCGCACTTGGTGCCACCTATATAAAAGGCATCACAATTATGGGCGAGTTCCTTAAGAGTCACATCGCAGTTTTCAGCAGCAAGACCATACGCTAACCGTGCACCATCAATGAAAAGCGGTATATCATATCTTCTGCACACCGCATAAATATTTTCCAATTCCTCCTTTGAGTATATAGTGCCTAATTCTGTTGGAAAAGATATATATACCATTCCAGGACGTACCATAAATTCATTGGTGTCATCAGAATAGAATTGTTTAATATATTCGCTTATGTCGTGTGCGTAAAGTTTGCCATTAACATGCGGCAATGTGATGACTTTGTGCCCATTAGATTCAATCGCTCCCGCCTCATGTACATTAATGTGTGCCGTCGAAGCCGCGAGCACACCGTCATTGTGGTCAAGAAGGCGATCGATTATCACAGCATTGGTCTGAGTTCCTCCAACCAGAAAGTGGACTTGCCCGTTGTCAATACCACATGCATTCAATATCTTTTCAGCCGCTTCTTTGGTAAACTCATCCCTGCCGTATCCAACAGTATGGAGACTATTTGTGTCAATTAAGCTGGCTAAAACCTTGGGGTGAGCCCCCACCATATAATCACTGTCGAAAAATACCATCCTTCTAATATATTAAAGAGAAATCTCCTCCAATTCCTTCAGCCACATGGCGGAAGATGCATCACTGGGCATTCTCCAGTCACCACGCGGTGAGAGGCAAACACTTCCTACTTTCGGACCATCCGGCAAACATGATCTCTTGAACTGCTGACTAAAGAACCTACGGAAAAATACTTTCAACCACTTCAAGACTGTTGCATCTTCAAATTCGTCTTTGAAAGCCAACTTTGCAAGATAATATATGCGTTTTGGAGTAAAACCATATCGCAGCGTGTAATACAGGAAGAAATCGTGCAGATCATAAGGACCTACGAGATCCTCAGTTTTCTGCATTATGGTTCCGTTTTTTGCCGCCGGAATCAATTCCGGACTGATTGGAGTGTCAATAATATCCAGCAAAGTTTTTTTTAGTCCGTCTTTTTCAGCTCGGACTGCAAACCAATGTACAAGGTATCGAACCAAAGTTTTAGGCACCCCGACATTAATTCCATACATAGACATGTGGTCACCATTGTATGTCGCCCAACCGAGAGCGAGTTCTGAAAGATCACCGGTGCCTAGCACTATGCCGTTTTCGGCATTGGCAATGTCCATAATGATCTGAGTTCGCTCCCGCGCCTGCGAGTTCTCATAAGTTACGTCATGTACTTCTAAATTATGACCAATATCTGAAAAGTGCTGGAGAACAGCCGGGGCTATAGATATTTCACGTACGCTTATACCTAGTTCATGCATAAGCGTGACCGCATTATCATACGTTCTGTCGGTTGTCCCAAATCCGGGCATCGTCACTCCGATAATTCCTTTTCGGTCAAGTTTCATATAGTCAAAAGTACGTACTGCAACGAGTAGCGCAAGAGTGGAATCAAGTCCTCCAGAAATACCTATTACAATTTTAGAACAGTTAATAGCGGATAAGCGTGTAGCAAGTCCGGCTGTTTGAATATTTACTATCTCAGTGCATCTCTCGTCCCTGAGATTATCATCGGCAGGAACAAACGGTCTCTTTGGAATAGATCTTCCTTGGAGTTCATAATTGAAATCACAGTCGGTAGTGGAAAGTGGTGCAGGGGATTGGGTGATATCGTGACGACGCATACACTCTGAAAATGAAGTGTTATGGAAACGGTCGCGGCGGAGTGCCTCCACATCAATATCTGCGATGATATATTTTTCTTCCGTATCCCAACGGTCGTTAGCCTGCAGAAGAGTTCCGTTTTCAGCGATAAATGTCTTCGGTGAGAAAACCAGATCAGTAGATGACTCACCCTTACCGGCTGAGGCATAGACATATCCGCAGATACATTTTGCACTTTGCTGACATATCAGAGTTTTTGTGTACCGGTATTTGCCTATTGTATCATCACTTGCGGACAAATTGAATATTACATCCGCGCCTTGCATTGCCTGATAT
>CAMWYV010000154.1 GCA_947178565.1 uncultured Porphyromonadaceae bacterium
CACCGGCACCATCTCACGCACAAACACCACCTGCATATTCATCAACCAGCTCCGTGAAAAAATCGGCGTGATGTTCGGTCCCTCCGAAACCACCACCGGCGGTAACGCCCTTAAATTCTATGCGAGTGTGAGAATTGACATCCGTTCAAGCACATCCCTCAAGGATGGTGACGATGTTCTCGGACGCCACACCAAAGTCAAGGTGGTGAAGAACAAGGTTGCGCCTCCTTTCAAGAGAGCGGAGTTTGACATCATGTTCGGTGAAGGTATCTCCCGTTCAAGCGAAATCATTGACCTCGGCGTTGATTTGGATATTATTCAGAAAAGCGGCGCATGGTTCAGTTACGACGGTTCCAAGCTCGCCCAGGGTCGTGAGGCGGCAAAGAAAGTCATTCAGGATAACCCCGAGCTTGCTGATGAACTTGAAGAGAAAATAATGGAAGCCCTGAAAGAAGGAGCGGTTGGTAAACCGGCAAAAGGCAAAGCCAAGGCTGCGGACAAACCTGTGAGCAAGGATGAAGATGATACCGAGCTTGATGACCTTGATGATATGGACTTCGATACCGAAATACCGGACGACTTCAGCATTGAGGAGGATGCACAGGGGTAAACTACGGTGAATAAAAAAGTTTTGATTATAGGAGCCGGAGGCTTCATTGGCGGATTTATCGCCGATGAAAGCCTCCGTCGCGGTTTTGACACATGGGCGGGAGTGAGGTCCTCCACCTCGCGCGAGTTTCTCACAGACCCGCAACTGCATTTCATTGAGTTGGATTACTCCGATGTTGACAGTATGGCGCAATCGCTTGCCGGCGCGCTTCCGCAGGGCGAGAAATGGGACTGGATAGTATATAATCTCGGCGCGACGAAGTGTACCAACTTCGCCGATTTCAACCGCATAAACTATATATTTCTTCAGAATACTGTCGAAGCACTTAGAAAGGCGGATAAGATTCCTGAAAAATTCCTATTCATGAGCAGTCTGAGCGCGATCGGTCCCGGTGATGAAAAAAAATATGAGCCGCTCACCTCACGCTCTATTCCGCAGCCGAATACCCGCTATGGAGTGTCGAAAATCAAGGCGGAAACCTTCTTGCAGACCTGTTCGGACCTTCCCTGGATTATTTTCCGTCCCACAGGGGTGTACGGTCCCCACGAAAAAGACTATCTTATGATGGTCAAGTCAATAGACAGCCATTGGGATTTTGGAGTCGGTTTCCGCAAGCAGATGCTCACCTTCATTTATGTCAAGGATCTTGCCAATGCTATCTTTGACGCGTTGCAATCTGACAACACCCTCCGCAAGAAATACATCATATCCGAACCGCGTGCATATACGCAGAAAGAGTTCCGCAAAATTGTGGCGAAAGCGTTGGGCAGAAAGTTCGTTATCCCGGTGCGTCTGCCGCTGTGGATTACCTATGTCGCATCTGTCGTGGCTGAAAAATACGGTGTGGCGAGAATGAAACCGAGTACTCTCAACCGCGATAAATTCAAGATTATGAAGCAGCGCAACTGGGCGTGTGATATATCTGATGCCGTCAATGATTTCGGTTTCAAGGCTGAATATAGTCTTGAGGACGGAATCAAGGAAACAGTCAAGGCTTATCTTGAAACCAAAAACAAGAAAAAATGACAGACTTGAGAGCGCCATGGTGGATTGTGGCTATAATTATCCTTTTCATTCTCCCGGCAGGGCAGTTTCCGGTGCTTCTCGCCAATTGCCCGCCTGAGCCGCCCGTTTTGCGCACGATGGTGTGGATATATCCGTTTTATGTTGTCGTTGCCGCATATCTTGCTTACCTTTGCTATCCGCGCCGCCAACTTATGACCTGGATACTCCTTGCATTGATGGCGATGACCCATGTGGCGATGTGGATGCTTGTGTTTGCTCAATTAAATATATGAAATGAAAAAAATACTCATAATAAACGGACCGAATCTCAACCTGCTCGGCACACGTGAGCCGGGAATTTACGGCAGCGAGACCATGGCGGATGTCATCGACAGCCTACGCTCTCGCTTCACCGGTTGCGCAATTGAATACTTCCAGAGCAATCATGAAGGGGAGATAATAGACCGTCTCCACTCTGCCGATAAGGAAGATTTTATGGGAGTCGTGCTCAATGCTGGCGCATATACCCACACATCACTTGCCATTGCCGATGCCATAGCCGCAATTTCTCTCCCCGTTGTTGAAGTGCACATCTCTAATATCTCGGCAAGAGAATCCATCCGTCATACCTCTCTCATCACCCCGGTGTGCCGCGGCATCATCGCCGGATTCGGCACCGACAGTTACCGTCTTGGAGTGGAAGCATTGCTATGAGCCGTACCAAAGTAATGGCTACTATAGCCGATACCAGAGCGTCGCGCGAGTTTATAGCGGCTCTCCATGCGGCTTCGATGGAAGGCATCCGCATCAACTCCGCCCATGTGGAGCCGCAGGCGATACGTGAAATAATCACGACAGTACGCAGCGTCAGTCCGGAAATAAAGATACTGATGGATACCAAAGGCCCCGAGATGCGTACAACCGCTATTGTCGCGGATAAGGAATTTATTACCCTCAGTGAAGGTCAGAAAGTATGTGTGGCAGGAGGCGACGGTATTACCGACGGCTCTGAGATTTTTGTCAATGTGATGCGGCTCGGTGAATTTTTGAAACCGGGCAACCGCCTGATGATAGATGATGGAGAGATAATTCTGGAGGTAAAAGAGTGCAGGGATCCTCATTCAATCATTTGTGAAGTGACAAAAGGTGGAGAACTGGGATCTAAAAAAAGCGTATCCGCCAGTGAGGATGCCGCTCTGCCACCTCTCCCCGCCGTTTCTGAGAAAGATATGCTGAATATCGCCGCAGCTCTTGAAGTAGGTATTGACATGATAGCTCACTCGTTTGTGAGAAGCGCTGAAGATGTCAGGGAGCTCCGGAGCCTGCTTCAGGATACCGGAACTAAGCTCTACTCGAAGATTGAGTGTCGCGAGGCGCTCGCCAATCTGGAAGGGATAGCCGATGCCTCTGACGGACTGCTTGTGGCGCGAGGCGATCTCGGAGCGCAGATTCATATTGAGAAAGTCCCTGCGGTGCAGATGAAAGTCATGGATCTTTGCAGACGTATAGGCAAACCGGTAATCGTCGCTACTCAGATTCTCAATTCAATGATGCACTCGCCGGTGCCTACCAGAGCGGAAGTGGGTGATATAGCGTTCGGCACCATGCTGGGTGCTGAGTGGTTGCTTCTCACCGGGGAAACCGCAAAAGGTGACTATCCCGAAGAGTGTGTAAGAGTCATGGCGGCTACTATCAGGGAAACCGAAGAATATCTTGACTCATGCAAAGAGAGATAGACGAATACATCACAGCCCATACATCTCCTGAGCCCGGGCATCTCAAGGAGCTTTACCGGCACACATGGCTGCACCGGTTATATCCTCAGATGTGTTCTGGACATGTTCAGGGGAGAATACTGAAAATGCTCACTGCGATGGTTAATCCCCGCTACGTCCTTGAACTGGGCACCTTTACCGGATATTCCGCTCTTTGTATAGCCGAGGCTTTGCAACCCGGAGCGGAACTTCATACTATAGAAATTGATGACGAGAGCGCAGACTCGCTGATAGAACTTTTCAAAAATAGCCCCGGAGGAGAAAAAATCACCCTCCATGTGGGAGACGCGCTTGAGATTATACCGGAATTGAACTATTGTTGGGACATGGTTTACATAGATGCAAACAAGCGTCATTATTGCGAATACCTCGATGAGATTCTTCCCCGGCTTAAAACAGGTGGATTTATTATTGCAGACAATACCTTATGGGGAGGAAAAATCACCGAAGGAGCGAGAGATGCCCAGTCGGTTGGGATAGCGCGGTTCAATGACCTGGTGGCAAATCATCCTCAACTCGAGGTAGTTATCTTACCACTGCGCGACGGTCTAACTCTCCTGCGCAAAACCGATTGAATCCATACTCATCTGCACAGGGATCCGGCGGTGCCATGTATTCCCGGTTTGTACCACCATCCTTAAAGACCTTAAAGCCCTTATCCCCCCGATCCTCGCATATTCAATTATTTCATAATCCCGCCCCTATTCTTTGATATCCCAATTACTTTCCCTATCTTTGCAGTGTAA